>CAIYQA010000180.1 GCA_903928175.1 uncultured Spartobacteria bacterium
AGAGCCGTGCCCTGCAAGGGCACTGGGAAACGCTCGTGCTCAATCCGCTCCCCCTTACCAGCGCCCTTGCAGGGCGCAACCGGTTGTTGCGCGGCACCCAGGGCGACGCTGCGCTCTGCCCTGGGCTGGTTTCCCTTGCGCACAATCAATGCGACAACGTCAAACGAAAATGCTCTAGGTGGGTGCGCCCGGGTGCCGGAGTTCTTGGCAGGGACGAAAAACTTCGAATCAGAAAGCGCAACGGATCAAGCCCACAAAAAAGGCCAGACCTCACGGCCTGGCCTTCTCCAAAAAAGGTTCCCACTTACTTCATGTGAGTGGTGGACACTTTGGTCGTCGTGCAGACCTCCTTTTTCCCGCAGCAGGCGCTGAGGGTGAGAAGAGAGACTGCCACGGCGAGGATCGTGATGGCTTTAAACATGCTGGTTTCAACTCCTTTCATAGCTGGTTGCTGGGTCTTTTTATGGACCTCTCAGCCTTCAAAGCAATGTTTTTTGCCTCGAATGGAAAAGGAATTTTCGCGAGGAAATTTTTTACCACCCGGTCGTCACGCGGCTTACGATATTGACTGCGGCTTTTTCGATGGCCAGCGGGATCGCCTGCCGCTCGTCTTGATTGACATCATTGCCCGAGACGAAAAAACTGGTCTGGCCGGTGACGATCCCTTCGTCGATTTTTTCTTCGCTGCCACGCCGGGTAAGAGTGTAACTCATGGTCACTGTAAGATCAAATTCCTGCTGCTTGACGATGTCGCTGCGCACGGAGCGCGCGCCCTGGCGACGGATTCGGTCAATGCTTCCAGCCAGAATCACGTCCGCGTCTTGCGGAGTGCGGATTTCAAATGTGCCGTCTTGTTGGAACTGTTTAACGAGCGTGCTTGCGGCCAGCGCTTCCAAACGCGGGACGAGCGTCTCGTTATGAAAGGTCGGTACGGCGATGGTTTTAACACCCGTCATTTTCTTGGGAACGCGCGCGCCGATATGGTATCCCGCGCACCCTGTAAACAGGAGGAGCAAAGCAGCCAACGCGGCGAAGAGTGGAGATTTCATGGGCGAAGAACCGCAGCTTATTGGCTGGGCAACTCGGACTCGGGCATCGCAGGGGTTGGCCCCGTCGTGCGCAGCTTCGGTTTTTCCGGCGCGGTTTCCTCGGGAACGGTTGGCGCGGGCGGTCCAGCGAAATCCGACCGCGAGGCGGTATCCACCTGCGCCTGCAATTTGCGGGTTTGGCGTGCTTTGCTGCCGGTTTGGGCGTTTTCCGGGCCGGAGCGCAGGGCGTCTTCGCCGACGTTCTGCTTCATCCGCTCAATCGCCTTGCGGGCTTGCGCGGCTTCGGGCGCATCCTTCCCGTCCTGGATCACCTGGTTGTAGTAAATCGTGGCCGCTTTGAAGTTCTTGGTTTTTTCGTAAAAACGGGCGACGTCGAGATTCTTTTTGAGGCTGGTGCCCGAGAGCTTGGCGATATTTTCGCGGGCTTGCGGAATTTTTTCGCTCTGTGGGTAACGGACGGTGAAGTCTTCAAATGCGTCACGGGCTTTCACGCGCGAGGCGGCGTCGTTTGAGCCGTCTTCGATGAGGTGCATTTGCACATACCCGATCTGGTATTGGGCGTCACCAGCCACGTCGTCGTTGGGGTATTTATCGACGGCAAGCTGATAAGCTGCCACGGCTTCGGCGTATTGGCCCTGTTTTTCAAGCGCCATGCCGATGTTGAACTGCGCGAGCGGGGCTTCCTTGCTGTAGGGAGCGTTCTTCACGATTTCCTCGAACATCTTCTGGGCGCGTTCCATGGAGGAGAAAGTCTTCATGCCCCAGAGCTTGCGGCGCTCGCCCTCCAAAAACGCTTTGGCGATGGCGAACTGCCGTTCGACCACGGTGTCAAACTCCTTGCCGCGCGGGTAATTGGAAATGTATTTGCCGTAGGAATTGAAAGCCCGTTCAGGCTCGCCGGTCTGCTCCTGGAGTTCGGCGATTTTGAACTGGGCCTGCGGGGCGGCCCCGGAAGCTGGAAATCCCTTCAACAATGCCCGGTAGGCTCCAATGGCTTTGCTGAGGCTTCCCTCGGCCTCAAGCGCCTGCGCTTTGTGAAGCTGTTCGCTGGCCGATTTTTCAATCGTGCCGGAGTCTTCCTCCTCGCTGTGGAATCCCTCTCCGGGACGGTAGATCACCGCGGCGCGGGCGGGCGAGGCGACCAGGATGGAAAACACCAAAACGAGTGAGGAAAAAACGATGAGCTTCCGCATATCGGGCTGACGCTAAAGGAATGGAGCGGGAGCGTCAAGGGCTGGCGTGGAATTTACCTTAGGGGATTCGCTGATTCCAACCAGCCTCTTTTCTTGTTTCCCAACCCCGCTCCCATCCCGTAACCTCCCGGCGTGTTTGAACTCCTTGCCACTGATCCCGCTTCCAAGGCCCGTCGCGGCCGCCTGACCACCGCTCATGGGGTGATTGAAACGCCCATTTTCATGCCGGTGGGCACGCAGGGCTCCGTAAAGGCGGTCAGCCCGCGGGAGTTGCGGGAGATGAACGCGCAGATCATTCTCGGCAATACGTATCACCTTTTTGTCCGGCCCGGGATGCATGTGATGCGCCATTTCGAGGGGTTGCATAATTTCATGAATTGGCAGGGACCGATCCTCACCGACAGCGGCGGTTTCCAGGTGTTCTCCCTGGCCAAGCTGCGCAAGATCACGGAGGAGGGGGTGCATTTCCAGAATCATCTCGATGGCGCGCCTTGCTTCATCGGGCCGGAGACGGCGATGGATATCCAGGCGACGCTGGGGAGCGATATCGCCATGGCTTTTGACGAATGCCCCCCGTATCCGTGTGAATATGATTACGCGGCCAAGAGCCTGGAGTTGACGTTGCGCTGGGCGCAGCGTTGTCGCGACTGGGCGCTCGCCCGCGACGCTGCGGGACAGCCGCGCGGCGCGGTTTTCGGGATTGTGCAGGGGGCGACCTTTGCGGAATTGCGCCGCATGAGTGCCGAGGCATTGGTCGCGATGGAGTTTGACGGCTATGCCATCGGCGGCGTGAGCGTGGGGGAACCCGAGCCGGAGATGATGGCGGCCGTGGAAAACGCCGAACCGTTTCTGCCCGCGAACAAAGCGCGGTACGCCATGGGGCTAGGTACGCCACCGCAGATGTTGGAAATGATCGCGCGCGGGGTGGACATGTTCGATTGCGTGCTGCCGACCCGGATCGCACGCAACGGCGCGGCGTTCACGGCGCTCGGGACGCTGAATTTAAAAAACAGCCCGTACATCATGGACAAGGGACCCATTGAGGAAGGGTGCACCTGCCCGGCTTGCCGGGAGTTCTCGCGCGGGTATCTGCGGCACCTGGTCAAATCCGAGGAGATTCTCGGCCTGCGGCTGATCTCGCTGCATAATCTGCATTTTTACCTCAACCTGATGGCCTGCGCACGGAAGGCGATTGAGGAGGGGACGTTCGAGCGGTTCCGCCGGGAATTTGTTGCCCAGTACAAAGTGTGGCAACCCGAAACATAAGTTGTTCTTTGTGGGGCGAACGTTCACAAAACGCTTTACTTGTGCGCAGGAGCCTGCTGAACATGATTGCAATTATTATCCGACCCGATGAACAGCAAGTACACCGCCTTTCGTTGTCCTGAAGATTTGCTTGAGAAAGCCAAAATTCGCGCCAAACGCGAACGCCGATCCCTGAGCAATTACTTGATTACATTGATCGACAAAGACGTGGCGGGGATGGTCGATCTTGGGAAAGAGGAGGTCGGTATGGCGCGCGGCAAGTTGAACGGGGAGAGCTAGGAAGTGTTTGCGGATTGAAGGAGAAGAAAATCTGGAACTCAGGAACTCAAGAGGATTCAGAAAGGGAACGACTGTTGCCCTTTTTCAGTCTCGCATGATTGGGGTTCCGCAATCTCTTCCTTAGCTTCCTGGTTTCCTGGTTTCCTGATCGTCTTCTCCTGAGTTCCTGAGTTCCTGAGTTCCAGATTGGTTTTTAATTCTTGGGGAAGCGGCTGCACGGCAGCGCTCCGGGAACGCCTCGGCAGGGGGAATCGCGCCGTCGCCAGCCCAACCGAAACCGCCTTTCGGCGATTCTCTTGCATCCCTGCATCCCGGGCCGTTTTGGGTTGTGAATAACTTTTCCCGATGAGGCGCAAGATTCGGAGGGAGAGGTGATTACATGTGTTTTTACTTCTATTTGGCCCTGATTTTTCCAGAGATTTTCGACGCGGACTGTTTTTTGGCTTCTCGAATGGGCTATGTGGCGTAAACGCAATATGTAGCATAAGTTATTACGTAAAATATAGACCCCGGAGCGGCTTCCTGATCTCGTCTGATGTGCGTCGCCAAAATAGAGAACGGTGGACCGCCAAACGCGCCTTGGGATTGGGGTGCCGTCGTCAAGGGAATGACTGCTCATCTGCTGTGAACTCCGGTAAGTTTGGACCTGCTGCGTGTCTGCATATAGGGCGTTTTGTTGGCGGGTGGCAACCCTCCCGGGAGGGAATCCGGCCCTAACCGAGGTCGGGAATCTCCGCTCGGCGCGCCATTCTGCCTCGAAAGATTCAAATTTGCATCTGGCGGCATTCCTGATAGCACTCTAAGCCCGCAGGGCGGAACCGCCCGGCGGATTCAACCATACAGACCTATTATTATGAGTAAACGCATCGCATTCCTCTTTTCCGGCCAGGGCGCACAAACCGTGGGCATGGGGAAGGACCTCTCTGAACAGTATCCCGTCGCCGCCGATTTGTTCCGCCGCGCCGACGCCGCCTTGAACCGGCCGCTGAGCCGGTTAATGTTCGAGGGGCCCCAGGAAGATCTGACCCAGACCGTCCATTGCCAGCCCGCGCTGTACGTGCACGGCTCGGCCTGTCTTGCGGCGTTTCTTCAGGAAATGGGGGGCGAATTGCCCGGGGTGGTCGCCACGGCCGGTCTCTCGCTGGGGGAATTCACGGCGCATGCCGCCGCGGACACGTTTGACTTTGAAACCGGCCTCTCCCTGGTCGCCCAGCGTGCGAGTTTCATGCAGGAAGCCTGCGACACTACCGAGGGGACCATGGCTGCAATGATCGGCGCCGAGGAAAGCGACGTGCGCAATCTCGCCTCCGATACGGACGTGGACATTGCCAACCTGAACGCTCCCGGCCAGATCGTGATTTCCGGGGAGCGCGCCAAGGTGGAGATGGCCGTGGGGCTCGCCAAGGAGCACAACATCCGCCGCGCCCAGTTGCTCAACGTCGCGGGGGCCTACCATTCCCGGTTGATGAACTCCGCCTACGTCAAGCTGGGCGAAGTGTTGGAGCGCACGGCATTTTCCACCCCGAAGTATCTGGTGGTCGGCAACGTCGATGCCCGTCCGGTTTCGGAAGCCCCGGCCATCCGCAATGCGCTGCGCGAGCAGGTGACGAGCAGCGTGCGTTGGGCGGAGTCCATGGAATACCTCCTGGATGTCGAAAAAGTGGACCTTTTCATCGAATTCGGCCCCGGGGGCGTGCTCGCCGGGCTCTTTGGACGGATTCGCAAGGGAACCAACGTCCTCTCGATCTCCGACGTGCCAAGCCTCCAGACGGCTGTCGCGAAGTTGAAGGAATAGCGAGACAGGACGAACAGGAGAGGGATGGGGTAAGCTTGGTCGTGAGCTTTGTGCGCGGCTGAGCCGGGAATTTTTAGACAGGATTCACAGGAATTTGAGGATTATCAGGATTATGCCCGCAGTCTGTGAGGGCTGGTGAGCATTTGTGACCTCAATCCGAAAAATCCTGTAAATCATGTCAATCTTGTTAATCCTGTCTAAATTGCCAAGATGTCCATGTCCCATGTCGAACTCACCGAGCGTTTGCTCATGGACGCCGGGGGATGGCAGGCGGCCAAGCTCGCCCGCGCGCTCGTGGAATCGGGCCGCGTCGTGAGCGCCGCTTACACTCCGCCAGTGCTCAAGGGGGTGGTGCGCGAAGGGGACCTGGAACTCCGCGCGGGGCTGAAGATCGTGTCCAAGAGCGACATCGAGAACCTCTGCCCGTGCCGGGAGTCGCGCCAGTGGGGAGCCATTTGCGCCCATTCGCTGGCGGTGGGGTATGCGCTTTTGATGCATAAGACCGGTCCCGGTTCGGACTTGGCGAGTCGAAACCGGCCCCCTCAACCGTCCCCCGCGCAATCCGCCGCACCGGTATCCGCGCCGCATTTTATATTGGCTGAGGCGGGGAGCGCCGGGCCGGATTTCGTGGCGCTGCACGTGATTCTTCCGCCGCAATTCCTCCCAGCTTGGGAACGGGGCAACCTGACGGTCGGCATCGAGGCGGACCGCAGCGGCCGGAGGGTGTTGCTCAATGCTTTAAGTGAAAAGGAGACCTACCGGTGTTCGGAAGCCGATCTGCGTCTCGTGGAAGCCGTCCGGGCGCTGCACCCCGGGGCAATTTCGGGGATGCTGACGCTCTCGCGCGAGAAAGTGCTGCAATTATTGGAGGGGCTGCGCGGGCATCCGCGGGTCACCTTTGGAAAATCAACGGCGGTGCATGTTTCCAGCCAACCCGTTTTGCCGAAGCTGGAGGTGCAGTCCGATTCCTTGGGCCGCGTGACGCTGCATGTCGCGTGGGCGGCGGACAGTCGGCCCTTAACCGCCGGGCAGTCAACGGCATGGACGCTGGCGGGCGCGGTTTTTGCCCCGGCGGCCCCGGGGTTGCCGGCAGCTTACAGCGAATTGCTGCGGCGGGATGTGATGCTGCCGCCGGAACAGGCCACGCCGTTCCTCGCGACGGAACTTCCGGCGTTACGCGCTTTCTTTGAAGTGACCGGGAGCGCCGCCGCTGCCGGATCGGCCCCGCAGATGATCCCGGAGGCAGGGACGTTCTCGCTGACGTTGGAAGGTTCCCTCAACCACCTCACGGCACGCCTGCAACGGATCTATTCCAAACGCGTCGTCACACTTGGTGTCACGAGCCCCTCGGAAAATTGGGCGCTGCCGGACCCGGCCGATCCTGCGCGCATCCTCTGCCGCAACATTGAGGCCGAACGGCTTGCGCTGGCGGATTTGACGCGCTTCGGGTTCACCGGGCCGGATTCCACCGGGCATTTTGTGCTTCGGGGCGAGCGGGCCATCCTGACCTTCTTCGGCGAGGGCTACCCGGCGCTCGCGGCGCAGTGGGAGGTGACGCTCGGCCCGCGGTTTACGAATGTCTCTGGGGAGATCGAGCGCATCACGCCGCGCGTGGAGATTCTCTCCTCCGGCGAACCATGGTTCGATCTCCAGTTCGACCTCTCCACCGGGAGCGGCGAACGGTTTTCCGCCGCCGAAGTCCAGCGCCTGCTCCAACTCGGCCAGAACCATGTCCGGCTCAAGAGCGGCAAGCTCGCTGTGTTCAACTCCGCGTTGCTCGACGATTTCCAGAGCGTCCTGCGCGACTGCAATCCGCAACAGCGCCAGCCGGGGAGCTACCGCATTGACAAGGCGCACGCGGGCTACCTTGAAGCCGCCGCCGCCGGGGCCGGATTCGCCGTCAACGCCGGGGCCAACTGGCGGCAATGGGCACAGAGCCAGCAAGGCAAAGTCGATATTGCGCCGGTGCCTTTGGGGGATTTGGAAACCGTGCTGCGCGGCTATCAGAAGCACGGCGCCGCGTGGCTCCATTTCCTGGGCTCGAACGGACTGGGCGGCATCCTTGCCGACGACATGGGCCTCGGGAAAACATTGCAGGCGCTCGCCTATCTGCGCACGCAGCCGGGTCCGTCGTTAGTGGTCTGCCCTTCCTCGCTCGTTTTCAACTGGCAGCGCGAGGTGGAGAAATTCACGCCGGAGCGCAAAGTGCTCGTCATCGAAGGCGCGCAGCGCGCCCGGAAATTTGCGGAGATTTCCAAGGCCGATCTCGTCATCACGAGTTACCCGCTCTTGCGGCGTGATGCCGAGCGCTACCGGCAGTTTGCGTTCTCCACCGTTATTCTCGACGAAGCGCAGCACATCAAAAACCCCGATACCCAGAATGCCCAGGCGGCGGGACTGTTGCGCGCGGCCCGTAAATTCATCCTCACCGGTACGCCGGTGGAAAACTCCGTGCGCGACATCTGGTCGCTGATGAACTTTGTGATGCCCGGCTATCTCGGTGAGCGGGACGATTTCCGCGAGCGCTACGAGATTCCCATTGCGCGCCAGAACGACCCGGAGATCCTCGCGCGGCTCGCCAAGCGGCTGCGCCCGTTTTTGCTGCGTCGGCGCAAGCAGGAAGTGGCGGCGGACCTCCCGCAAAAGCTGGAGAACGTCGCCTATTGCGAATTGAGCGAGGCGCAAAAGCAGGTTTACGCGGCGCTGTTGCAAGGGGCGCGCGCCCAGATCGACGAAGCGACCGGAGAGAAGAATGCGGGGCGCGCCCAGATGCTCATGCTCACCGCTCTGTTGCGGCTGCGCCAGGCGTCGTGCGATCTGCGTTTGCTGGACAAAGAGGGTGCGGCTGCCGCGAAAGCCGATTCCGGCAAGGTGGAGCTTTTCAACGAATTGTTGCAGGAAGCCGTCGATGGCGGGCACCGCGTGCTGGTGTTCAGCCAGTTCGTTTCCATGCTCACGCTGTTGCGCCGCGAATTGGAAGGGCAGGGGATCGCCTACTGTTATCTCGACGGTCAAACGCGCGACCGCATGGAGGAAGTGGACCGGTTCCAGAACGGCGACGCCCCGGTGTTCCTCATCAGCCTCAAAGCGGGCGGGGTCGGATTGAACCTCACGGCGGCGGACACGGTGATCCACTTCGACCCGTGGTGGAACCCGGCGGTGGAAGCGCAGGCGACCGACCGCGCCCATCGCATCGGCCAGAAGAACGTCGTGACCGCTTACAAGCTCATCGCGCGCGGGACGGTGGAAGAGAAAATCCTCCATTTGCAGCGCAAAAAGCGGGAGATCATCGACGCTGCCATCGAGAACGAAGAGCCGCTCATGGAAGGGCTCACGCTGGAGGAAATTCGGGGGTTGTTGGAGTAGGAGGAAGGCAGTGCAACTGCCGGGATAATTACGTTCCAAAGTTCAACTTTGGAACGAGGAAAAGTGAGCCCGATACAACAGTTAAGGGGAATCGATCAGATCGACTCGTGATTCGTGTGCGATCCCTTGACAGACGCCATCTGCAAAAAATAGCCCAATTTCGTAGGCGGGTTTGATCCACGTGTAAATGTACCGGTTTTCCAAACGGTCAATTCGGGTCGGCGTGCCCATAGCTTTAACGATTTCAGATTCAGGGCGTCCGATCAAATTTCCAAGATGAGCAAATTTATTTGCGAAATTATCTGAATCGTTTTGCTTGCAGAAGATAAGAATGGTTCTGCCTACAAGCAGGATCACGAAAATAACCAGCAGATGAACCCAAAGAGGTGCTTCCATAATAAAAAGGGATTACGGCAGGCTTTCTGAAAAATGCCTTTCAATAAACGATGCTCACACCAGATTAAAATGTCAATTCCCTCCTCCGTGCCTCTGTGTCTCTGTGTGAGACCGCTTCTTTGCGTCCTTTGCGGCTTTGCGTGAAACTATTCCGCTGCGGTTTCTACTGTCATCGGCTCCGGTTTGCTGCCCACGATTTCCCACGCTCTTTCCAGCGAGGCGTCAATATCGGCGCAGATGTTCTCCAGTCCCACACGATCCACAAAGCCGGAGTTGAAGAGCACTTTCATGGGCTGCGGTTGCACGCCGCTCAGGATGAGCTTGGTGCCGCGGCGGGTGAATTTGCGCAGCATGATTTCCAGCGCGCGCAGGCCCGAGCCGTCGATGGCGGGAACGGCGCGCATCCGAAAGATGACGATTTTCGGGGCGATTTGTGCGCTGTTCAGCGCGTCTTCGAGTTTCTCTGCAACGCCGAAGAAGAACGGCCCTTCGATACGATAAACGAGCACGCCGCTGGGTACGGCTTTGTCGCGGATGGAGTCGCCGCCGAGGCCCACATCGCTGTCGCCGGTGATGAGCCGCACATGGGTGATCTCCTCCATTTTGCGCACGAAAAGGATAAAGGAGAGGGCGAGGCCGAAACCGACGGCGATAGTGAGGTCAAAGGCGACCGTCGTGGCAAACGTAACGAGAAGCACGATGTAATCGCTGCCGGGGCCTCGTGCCAATTCCTTGAAGTTAAACCATTCGCCCATGCGGAACGCCACCACAAGCAGCACGGCGGAAAGGGCAGCCAGCGGCAGGTATTGCGCGAGCGGTGCGGCAACCAGCACGACCCCAAGCAGGGTGAGCGAGTGGATGATCCCCGAGACCGGGGTGCGCCCGCCGCTGCGGACGTTGGTGGCGGTGCGGGCGATGGCTCCGGTGGCGGAGATGCCGCCGAAGAACGGGCAGATAAAATTGGCGATCCCCTGGCCCATGAGTTCCTGGTTGGAGTCGTGCCGGGTCTCGATCATCCCGTCGGCGACCATCGCGGAGAGGAGCGATTCAATGGCTCCCAACATGGTGATGGTGAGCGCGGGGCCCATCAGTTGCTGGATGCGTTGGAATGTGACGTGCGGAAGTTGAAAATGCGGCAGCCCTTCCATGGCTTTCGCGCCGAATTTGGAGCCAATGGTGGCGACAAGATGCGGATCGGGATTCCAGAAATAGACGATTACCGCCGTAACCAGAATGGCGACGATGGAAGGCGGGACGGCCCGCCAGCGTTTAGGCCAGCCCACGATGATGCCCAGCGCGAGCAAGCCCAGCGAGAGGCTCTGCCATTTCGTTTCGGAAAGGTGCGTGACGATTCCTTCGAGCTGCGCCAGGGCTTCGGCGGGCAGCTTGATGTCGAGGCCGAGCAGTTGTTTAAGCTGGCCAATCGCAATCACAACCGCGATGCCGCTGGTGAACCCCGCAACGACCGAGTAGGGGATGAATTTGATGAGACCTCCCAGCCGGAACGCCCCAATGGCAAAGAGGAAAATTCCCGCCATCATGGTCGCCAGGGCGAGCCCTTCGTAGCCGTAATTTGTGGCGATGGCGAAGAGAATGGGCACGAACGCCCCGGTGGGCCCGCCGACCTGCACAAAGCTGCCGCCAAAGGCCGAAATGAGGAAGCCCGCGATGATGGCGGTCCAAAGGCCCTGGCTGGGCGAGACGCCGGAAGCAATGCCGAAGCCGATGGCGAGCGGCAGCGCAATAATGCCGACGGTTATTCCGGCGATCACATCCGGCAAAAGCATTTTGCGGCGGTAACTGAGAAGGGCGTCGATTAAAGCGGGGCGAAAGAAAGAGCTCACGTGATTGAACGGCTAGTTAAAAGCAAAGAGGCGCAGGTGAGCAAGGGGAGGATTGCTCATTGCTAGTGGTAAATTGCTTATTTTCTGAGCGATTTTGGCGACGAAGCCGCCGCACGCCCCGGCATTCCTGCGCCTTCGGCGCTGTTGTTGCTATTGCCCGGGCAGCGAGATTCCGCGCAATTTTTTATAAAGGCTCACGGCTTGGGAATCGGTCATCCCGGAGACGTAGTCGGTCATGCGCAGCAGACGGGTATAGGCGTCGGGGGCGGGCACGCCGCCGGGACCGATGAACGGCTCGGGGAGAATTTGCAACAGGTTACGCCAGCGCGCGGCAAGCCGGGAACCGTCTGCCGCGAGAGCTTCGACGGCTTCGACGAAAAGATCGAGCAGGCCGCCGATCACTTCAAACCCGGCGGCTTCGATCTCCACCCCGCGCGGATTGGCGTAGAGCTGCTTGCGCGAGCGGCATATGATCTCTTCGAGCGGTCCGGCGGCTTGCGTGCACCGGATGAGCGGCTGCTCGAATTCGCCCGCGAGGATCGCCTCTTCATTTTCCAAAAATACCACCTTCACCTGGTCCAACACCTTGCCCACTGCCACCGCGCGCAGGAATTCGATGCGTTCCTCGGTGCCGTGCATGCGCGCGGCGATGTCGAGGTGCTTGCGCTCGCCGATCACTGCGGCGAACGCTTCGCTGGCTTCTTCGTAACCGATGAGGCGCAGGCGCACGCCGTCTTCAAAATCGACAAGCCGGTAACAAATGTCGTCGGCGGCTTCGACAATGAGCGCCAGCGGGTGCCGCCGCCAGCCGATAGTCGCAGGGAGCAGCCCGGTGCGTTCGGCGACTTCGGCGAAGAGTTCCGATTCCGCGTGAAAAAAAGAATGTTTCTTTGTGCTCGCGCGACGGTCCTTCGGATCGCGCTCCGGGTGTGAAGGGACAGGATATTTCGCGAAAGCGCCGAGCGTGGCGCAAGTCAGTTGCAGCCCTCCGTGGTTGTCCGGCATCTGAAGCCGCGTGAGGATGCGGAACCCCTGGGCGTTGCCTTCAAACCGCTCGAAATCGCTGAAATGCGCCGGGTTTCTCTTGAGTTCGGGATGCAGCCGCGCGGCCTGGGGCGAGGTGGCAAACCAGTGGCGGATGGCGTCTTCGCCGGAATGCCCGAATGGGGGGTTGCCGATATCGTGTGCAAGACAGGCGGCGGCAACGATTGCGCCGATGTCCGAGGAGTGAACGTCCTTCAAGCTGTGGCGTTCCACGATGTGCGCGCCGATCGCCGTTCCGAGAGAGCGCCCCACGCAGGCGGCCTCCAGGCTGTGCGTGAGCCGGGTGCGGACATAGTCGCTTTGTGCCAGCGGGAAAACCTGCGTTTTATCTTGCAACCGCCGGAAAGCGGAGGAGAAAACGATGCGGTCGTAGTCGCGCTGGAACGGCGAGCGTTGTGCCTGGAGCGGCTCGGGGTCGCGTTTGCCGAGGCGCGCGGGCGAAAGAAGTCTCTCCCATTGCATCATGCGCTTACCATTACCACCGGTGCGGGTGCGGAAAGAAGAAGATTAGCCGCAAAAAAGCGCAAAAGGCGCAAAAAAATCCCCTGCTAAAACATCCCTTGCAGAAAATCCACCCCGGCTTTACCGAGCAGCAGCCAGGCGCCGAAGTAAATCCAGGCGGCGGCTCCAAAGAGATGGCCAAGGAGCACAAACAGGCCGTCGCGCTCCATCATCCCGGCCGTGAGAAAAAGGATGGAGAGGGTCGGCAGGGTATTCATCACCGGCACCATGATGGGCAGAAAAAGGAAGATGCCGCCCGAAGCGATGCCGAGGCCGATCAGGTTCACCATGCCCGGACCGCTGTGCAGAAACGGCAGGCGCGATTTTGTCAGGCGCTCCATCTGCCGAAGCAGTTTGATCAGGACGCCGAGAATTTTGCGGAGCATTTCCAGGGAGAGTTCGCGGCGGAGGACAAACTGCGGCAGCCACGGTTTGCGCCCGCAGGCAAGGCACGCGCCGATCAAAATGATGGCCGCTCCAAAAGGGGTCGAAAGTCCCGGCACGCTGGGAATCAGGAACGGCGCGGCCAGCAGCATGATCAAGAGCGCAAATCCACGGCCTTGGAGGAGCGCCTCGATTTCACCAATGCTCAGCGAACGCTCATGGAGAAGCAAAGCCGCAATGTCTTCGGAGAGGCGGCGGGGAGAGGGTTCGGTCATGGTGGCGTGTTGCGAGGAGAGTCAAACGGCAGAACGGCCCGAAATCAAGTCCGGAGGGGGGAGGGAAGTGCTTTCCAAAAACAAACTTTAATTTTCGTTAGCCAATCGCCTTCTGGTTCCCTATGTTTTTAACCCCTATGCAAGCTGAGATTGAAAAAGCCGTTCAAGCGGGCAAAATCACCCCCCGTGTCGCCTCCACCCTCGAAAAGCTCCCCTCCGGGGCTTATTGCTTGCACAAGAGCTGGGGGTTTGGGCGCATCGCGGAAATCAATTTCCTGCTCAACCAGGCCGTCATTGATTTCAAGACCAAGAAGGGCCACACGATGCAGTTGCAGTACGCCGCGGAATCGTTGACCCCCCTGGCTGAAGACCACATTTTGGTGCGCAAGGTGACCGAGCCCGAAGCCATCAAAACCATGGCGAAGCAGAATCCCGTGGGTCTCGTGCGCCTGATTCTTTCCAGCTACGGCGGCAAGGCGACCCAGGATCAGATTGCGCAGGCGCTCTCCGGGGAGATTTTTACCGAAACGGAATTCAAGCGCTGGTGGGATTCCGCCAAGAAGGCGCTCAAAAAGGACGGCCACATCGCCCTCCCCACCAAAAAGAGCGACCCGATTGTTCTGCGCGAGAATGCCATCTCCCAGGCGGACGAATTGCTCGCCGCGTTTAATGCCGCCCGCCAAACCAAGGCGCAAATCGCCGCGCTGGACCAAATCCTCAAGAGCACCGAGGAATTCAAGGGGAGCGACCAACTCAACGCCGTTGTCGCCAGCGTGGAGGACGCCGCGCAGAAGAGCCGCCGTTTGAACACCGCGCAGGCTTTGGAGTTGATCCTCGGCCGGGACGAACTTTGCGCCATCACCGGCATCACCCCCGGCGCAGGCACTATCACCCTCAGCGAACTGCTCCATGATGAGGAACGCAGGTTGCACGAAATTCTCACCGATGTTCCCGCCGCCAAACAGCGCCGGGTGCTGGCCGCTTTTCCGACTGCTTTTGGCGAAGAGAAATGGGTGGAGAAGATTCTCGTTCTCATGAGCAAGAGCGGCATCCGCATCGCCTCCGAAATCGGGCGACTGCTCCTGGAACACGGCAAAAAAGCCGAGCTGCGCCGCGAGCTCGACCGCTGGCTGGGCGATCATACCATTTCCACCGAAGTGCTCACCTGGCTTTGCAAAGAGCGCGAAGGCGCCTTCGCCGAAATGGTGGATGCCCGCGTGCTGAGCGCCACGCTTTCCGCCTTGGAGCGGGATCAATTCAACGAAGTAAAGCGCGGCGGCAAACTCCACGATCTCTTGCTTGAGGACCGGGAACTGGTGCCGGACATGCTCGCCGGGGCCGAGCCCGAAATCGTGCGCGACACCATTCGCAAAGTGATGCTTTCGGGGGTGTTTGAAGAGTTGAATAAGCGGTCCATCCTCGGGCGCATCGTCCGTGTTTATCCCGAGATGGAATCGATGCTCACCGGCGATGCTCCATCAGAAAAACAAGAGGCGCTCATCGTTTCCTGGGAAAGCCTGGAGAAGCGCAAGAATGAACTCGACGAACTGGTGAACAAAAAGATTCCCGAGAACATCAAAGAGATTTCGCTGGCCCGTTCCTACGGCGATTTGCGCGAGAATTTTGAATTCAAAGCCGCCAAGGAAATGCAGCGCGTGCTCTCCCGCCGCAGGGCGGAAATGGAGCGCGACCTGGGTCTGGCGCGGGGAACCGATTTTGCCAATCCCGACACGCAGGTAGTCTCCATCGGCACCACCGTGACGATCCGCGAGGTGACGGACGGGCGCATTGATGTTTACAGCATCATGGGAGCCTGGGACAGCGATCCCAATGCGGGGATCATCTCCTACAAAGCCGGGATTGCGCAAGCGCTGCTCGGTCACAAGGTGGGTGAGAAACTGGATGTGCCCACCGAACACGGCGATCGCGTTGCGGAGATTGTAAAAATCGAGGCCGTTCGCAAGGCCGCGCAGTAGCCCAGGTTAACCCATCTGTGCCGCAAGTTTTTCCCAATCGGCAGTAACTTGGGCCAGTTCGTCTGTGACCGCTGAGAGGTCCCGGTTGAGTTGCATGGCGTTGCCGCCTGCGGCGTAGCTCTCGGGTTTTTCCAACTCCTCAGTGAGGCTCTTCTGGCGGCCTTCCAGGCTGAGGATGCGCATTTCCAGGGCTTGCACGCGCCGTTCCAAATCCCTGCGCGCGGCAGCCTGCGCTTTGCGCGCCTCGGCTTCGGCACGGCGTTGCTCGCGCTGTTCGCGCATGCCGGGGCCCGCCGGAGCGGAGTCCGCCTTGCGCGCCTCGGCGGGCTGCTCATTGTGCAATTTCTCCCCGGCGGTGAGGGCGGACCGGGCATTCGTGGCGCGGCTCTTGTCGAGGTAGTAATCGTAGCCGCCGGGATACGGGGTCAGCGTGCCCGCGCCGATATGCAGCACGGAGGTGGCGATCGCCTTGATGAAATGCACGTCGTGGCTGATGAAGATGAGGGTCCCTTCATACTGCTTGAGCGCGCCGATAAGCGCGTCGATGGAGCCGACGTCCAGGTGCGTGGTCGGTTCGTCCATGAGCAGTAAATTCGGCGGGTCCAGGAGCAATTTGACCAACGCCAGGCGCGTCTTCTCACCCCCGCTTAAGACCGCGACCGGCTTGAACACGTCGTCGCCCCGGAATAGGAACGAGCCGAGAACTGTCCGCGCGACCTGTTCGCCGGGCGGGTTTTCCATTTCCGTGACACTCTCCAGGACGGTGTGCCGGGCATTAAGCATCTCCACGCGGTATTGGGAAAAGTAACCGACCTTGACGTTGTGCCCGAGTTCGCGCTCGCCGGTCTGGATGGGAAGATTGCCGGAGAGGAGTTTGATGAGGGTCGATTTGCCCGCGCCGTTGGGCCCGACGAGCACCGTGCGCTGCCCGCGTTCGGCCTGGAAGTTTAGCCCCCGATAGACCACAAGGTCGCCGTAGGCGTGATCCACATTCTTGAGAGTGACGGCGCGCACGCCGCTGCGGGGCGGTTGCGGAAAGCGAAAATGGACTGTTTTCAGCGCAGCGGTAGGGGCTTCGATCTTCTCCATACGGTCGATCTGCTTGAGTTTGCTCTGCGCCTGAGAAGCCTTGCTGGCCTTGGCGCGGAAACGGTCGGCGAACTCCTGAAGCGCGGCAATTTCCTTCTGCTGGTTTTTGTAAGCGGAAAGCTGCTGTTCCTCGCGCGCAGCCTTTTCGGCGACGTATTTGTCCCAGTTGCCGCGGTACCGGTTGAGCCGTTTCTGGGCGATTTCAACAATGGAGCCGACGAGCGCGTTGAGGAATTCCCGGTCGTGCGAGATCATCAGAATCGCGCCGGGATAGTTGCCGAGGTATTCCTGGAACCAGACGAGCGATTCGAGGTCGAGATGGTTGGTCGGCTCATCCAACAGCAGGAGGTCGGGCTCCATCACCAGCAACCGGGCGAGGTGGGCGCGCATCACCCAGCCGCCACTCAACGCCTTGGCCGGACGTTCGAAGTCCGACGTGCGAAACGCCAGCCCCGCCAAAATGCGCTTGGCCTTGGGTTCAAGCTGCCAGCCGTTGTGCTCGTCAAAAACATGGAGCGCCGCATGATGTTCGGGCGAGTCTTCGGGCGTCGTTTGGATGATCCGCTGCGCCCTGGCCAGTTCCGGGTTAATGGCGCACGCGAGTTCCAGCACTGTCTCCTCGCCCGCCGGGGCGCTCTCCTGCGGGAGATAGCCGATGGTGGCGGCGCGTTCGAGCGAGACCCGCCCCTCGTCCGCGGAGGCCTCCCCGAGGATCAGCGAAAAGAGCGTGGATTTGCCCGCGCCGTTCGGTCCCACCAACCCCACGCGGTCGCCACGGTTCACCTGGAGCGAGGCGTTTTCAAAAAGAACGCGGCCGCCGAAACTTTTGCTGAGCTGGGAAATCGTTAACATGGAAAGAGCCGGAGACTTTCGCGGGGTTGGGGCGGCAGTGCAATCTGGAACTCAGGAAAAGAGAAACAAATCAGGAAACCAAGAAACCAGGAAAAGATAAACAATCAGGAACTCAGGAAGTCAGGAAAAACGCTCTATCGGGTCATCCCGAGCGCAGCGAGGGACCTCCCAAGTCATTCAAAAACTGCGTGACAAGAGCTTTGCAGCCTTTGGGAGGTCTCTCGCTACGCTCGAGATGACAAGCACGGTGGATGCGCTTTTCCTGGTTTCCTGGTTTCCTGATTTGTCTTCCTTTCCCGCTTGGGCGGTTTGCGCGAGATTCTTCAGAGATTCCTCTTTTCCCCGCGCCGGTTTCGCTTCATCCTTCCCACATGAGCTTACAGCAACAGATCGACCACGACTTGAAGGAAGCCATGAAAGCCAGAGAGGCGGAACGGCTTGGAGTGCTGCGGATGTTGAAGGCAGCGTTGAAGAACGTAGCCATCGAAAAAGGAGGCGCGGCTGCCGTGCTCGATGACGCCGAGGCAATGGCGGTCATCCGCAAGCAGGTGAAGCAGCGGCAGGATTCCATCGAGGGTTTCACCAAGGGGGGCCGCCCTGAACTGGCTGCCAAGGAGCAGGCCGAGATGGAGATTCTCAATACCTACCTGCCCAAAGCGATGTCCCCAGAGGATCTCGCCACACTGGTAAAGGAGGCTATCGTCGAAGCCGGGACCACTTCCAAGGCGCAAATGGGCGCGGTGATGAAGATCGCCAGCGCCAAAGCCGCCGGTCGCGCCGACGGCAAGGCATTGAGCGTGGAAGTGCAACGGCAATTGGCGTAGAGTCATTCATGATTGCAATCCTGGTGGCAGCCGGCAGCAGCCGGAGGATGGGGTTCGATAAGCTGACAGCCGATCTCGCGGGCAAACCCGTGGCGGCCCACGCGCTGCTTGCGTTTGAGGCATGCGCCAGTGTGGAGCGCATTCTGCTGGTCACAAGGGAGGAGCGGGTCGAGGAATTTGCCGGGCTTTGCCAGAAATACGAGATCACCAAACTCGACAGTGTGGTTCCCGGCGGGGCTGAAAGGCATCTTTCCGTCTGGAACGGAATGCAGGCAGCCGAATTCAAGGATGGGGATTACGTTGCCGTTCATGACGCCGCGCGCCCGCTGATCACTCCCGCCGCCATCGAGGCATGCTTCGCCAAGGCACGCCACCACGGGGCGTCCGCGTGCGCCACGCCGATCACGGACACGTTGAAACGCGCCAATGCCGACGGGGTGGTGACCGGAGGCGTGGAGCGCGACAATCTTTGGGCCATGCAGACGCCGCAAATCTTCCTGGCGGAACTCCTGGAGCGGGCGTATCGGCAAATCCTGCGCCTCAACGAAACCGTCACCGACGAAATTTCCGCCCTGCATCGGCTGGGGATTGCCGCGGTGCTGACCCAAATCGACGAACCAAATCTCAAAATCACGCATCCGCGCGATCTCGAACTTGCGCAGCTTATCCTGGAGAGCCGCAGGAGAGCCCTTTGATCCAAACTCCATGACCCGCGTCACCCAGCTCCCCAACGGCGTTCGCGTCGCGTCGGTCGAGATGCCGCACATGAAAACCGTGAGCGTCGGCATCTGGACTGCCGTGGGCGGGCGGCACGAGCCCAAGTCGCTCTGCGGCATTTCCCATTTTCTGGAACACCTCATGTTCAAGGGCACGCAGCGTCGCACCGCGCTGAAAATCACCGAGGCGGTCGAGGGCTTGGGCGGTTACTTGAATGCCTTCACCACGGAGGACCATACCTGTTACTACGCCAAGGCAGCGGCGGCGCATCTGCCGGTGTTGTGTGATGTCTTGAGTGACATGGTGCTGCATTCCCAGTTCGCGCCTGCCGAGATTGAGCGCGAGCGGGAGGTGATCCGCGAGGAAATCCTCATGGTCCACGACAACCCGGGCCAATATATCGAGGAACTGCTTTCCGAAGCGCTCTGGCCCGACCACCCGCTGGGGCGTCCGCTCACGGGGACGGTCCGCTCGATTGCGCATCTCACGCGGGAGAAGTTTTTCGCTTTCAAGGAAAAGCATTATACCGGCGCGACCACTCTTGTCACCGTGGCCGGAGCTGCCGCGCACGAGCGCGTGCTCGAGCTGATGGGGCCGACGATGGGAGCGCTTCCCGCCGGGCGCGTGCCGAAGTTTGAGAAATCCAATCACGATCTCGCGATCAAAGCGGGTGGCGTGCGGCGGCCCTGGATCAAAGCCATTGCGCAGGATATCGAACAGACGCACCTGGCGCTTGGGTTTCACGCCTTTGGAAGGCGCGATGAGCGACGGTACGCATTAAAATTACTGAGCGTGATCCTTGGCGAAAATATGAGTTCGCGCCTGTTCCAAAAATTACGCGAGCGCCACGGCATTTGCTATTCCGTGCAAAGCAGCGTCGTCTCGCTGGAGGACGCCGGAGCGCTGACGATTTTCGCCGGGCTCGAACCGGCCAAGCTCGAACGCGCGGTGCGTTTGACGATGCAGGAACTGGAGCGCATCGCCTCGGAAGCGCCCCGGCGCGCAGAATTGCGCAAGGCCCAGGATTACACCATCGGGCAGACCTTGATGGGCCTGGAGAGCACTTCCAATCAGATGACGTGGATCGGCGAATCGCTCCTGAGTTTTGGAAAGGTGATCGACCCGCATGAGGTGGAAGAGCGGTTGCTGGCCGTCACCCCGGAGGAGGTGCGCGCCGTTGCGGAATTCTGTCTGAAGCCCAAACGGCTCGGCGTGGCCGTGGCCGGGCCCACGCCGGACGCGGAGAAAATTCAGGGGTGGTTGGCGAAATGAATGATAGGACCTATAGGTCTTATGGGTCGTATAGGTCCTATGAGTTCTAATTCCAAACCCCAAAAACAGCGCCTCGACCTCTTGCTCGTGGAGCGCGGGCTCTTTGAGAGCCGCGAGAAAGCCCAGCGCGCCATCATGGCCGGGCTCGTGAGGATTGGGGATGCTGTGGCCGACAAGCCGGGAACCAAGGTTGCTGACGATAGCGCGCTTTCCGTAAAACAGGAGTGCCGCTATGTGGGACGGGGGGGATTGAAAATGGAGGCGGCGCTGAAACACTTTGGCGTCGATCCCACCGGGCGCACCTGCCTCGACATCGGCGCTTCCACGGGCGGCTTCACCGATTGCCTCCTGCAACACGGCGCGGCCAAAGTCCATGCCATCGACGTTGGCCACAGCCAGCTCGATTGGAAAATCCGCAGCGACCCGCGCGTGGTTGTCCGCGAAAAACTCAACGCCCGCCATCTTTCGCGCGAGGACATCCCCGATCCTATTGACGTTTGCGTCATCGACGTCTCGTTCATCTCCCTCACGCTCATCCTGCCCGCCGCCTTCCCGCTGCTCGCCCCTGGAGGGGTGATCCTCGCCTTGATCAAGCCGCAGTTCGAGTTGAGCAAGGAAGAGGTCGACAGCGGGCGTGGGGTCGTCCGCGATCCCGCCGCCCAGCAACGCGCCGTGGAGAAAATCGAGCGCTTCGTGCGTGAAACCGGCAAAATATGGGTCGGCGTGATCGAGTCGCCGATTCTCGGTGGCGAAGGCAATCGGGAATTTCTGGCATGTTTGCGGTAGGACGTGCTACGATCCAAGGAGATAAAACGATCAGGAACTCAGGAACTCAGGAACTCAGGAAATCAGGAAAATAAACTTGCTCTAAATCTTCGCAAATCTGTGGATTCTTCTGTCTTTTTGAATTCCTGAGTTCCTGATATTCTTTGAACATGTCGTCTCCAAACAATGGTGCCCTGGGGCCGGTCGGCCTGGTAGCTCACTCCGGGAAGCCCCAAGCCGCCGAATTGCTCCGCTTGCTCGCCGGGGAATTACGCGCCTGCGATGCGGACGTTTTCCTGGAGACCGACAGCGCCCGGCTGATTGCGGAACCGGGTGGAATGTCCGTTGCCGAACTCGGCCAGCGCTGCACGATGCTCCTGGTTCTGGGCGGCGACGGCACCATTCTAAAAGTGGTTCACGAATTGGGCGAACATCTTTGCCCCATTTTTGGAATCAACCTCGGCTCGCTGGGGTTTCTCACGTGCGTCAGTTCCGCCAATTTCCGGCAAGCCATCGATGCCATCTGCACGGGCAATTACGCCTTGAGTCGGCGGGCGTTGCTTGAAGTGACGCTGGAGCGCGAGGGGGTGGTCGCCGCGCGGCGCATCGGCCTGAACGAAGCGGTTGTCAGCCGCGGCGCGTTTTCGCGGCTGATCAAGCTCGACGCGTGGATCGACTCCGTAAATCTGACGCAATACAACGCCGATGGCCTCATCATCGCCACGCCCACCGGGTCCACGGCCTACTCGCTTTCCGCGGGCGGCCCCGTGATTGCGCCGGATGCCGGAGTCTTCGTGGTGACGCCGGTGTGCCCCCACGTCCTCACCAATCGCAGCCTGGTCGTGGGAGACCGCTCGGAAATCGTGGTGCGCCCGGTGCACGGCCAGTCCGACGTGGTTCTGACCGTGGACGGCCACCAGCCGGTGCAAGTGCGCGAGGGCGACGCGATTCGCATCCGTAAAAGCACTCTGGAGCTTTCCCTGGCGGTGCTCCCGGAGTTGTCGTTTTGCGAAGTGCTGCGGGAAAAACTGAAATGGAGCGGCAGCGCAGTATGATCACCATCGGCGACATTCTTTCCCCGGGCCACATTGCGCTCGACCTCAACGCAGGGACGCATGTGCAGGCTGTTGCAAAGGTTGCGGAGTTTTTGGAATCCGACGAGCGGGTGGACGACTGGGATCGCTTTTACTCGGGCCTCCTGGCGGGAAGCGCGTGCATGGCCAATGACCGCGGTTCGGCTCTTTGCATCGCCCACGTTCGGACCCAGGCCGTCAGCGCCATGATCATGGCTGCGGGCCGTTCACGGGAAGGGATTCCGCTCGAAGGTGAACCCGCGCGGGTGCGCCTTGTTTTTGTGATCGGAGTCCCCGTGGCACTCGCGTCGGATTACCTGCGGATTATCGGGGCCCTGGCCCGGATTTTCCGCACCGAACGAGGCGAAGCCGCTTTATTGGAGGCGAAAACGAGCGCGGAATTTTTCAAAACGCTCTGTGCGCTCGAAATGGAGATGTAGCCCGGCGGGCTCAACGCTTCAGTGGGAAATTGTCACGAGGGTGCCGATATCGACTTCCCGGAAGAGGCGCTGCGCGGAACCGAACGGCAGCCGGATGCAACCATGCGAATCCGGGTAGCCGGGCAGGACTCCCGCGTGCATTCCGAAATCGCGGCAACTCATCCGCAAAAAATAGGGCATGTAAGCGGGATAAAGCGTGGAGCGGTGCATCCGGTCTTTGTCGGTGACGACAAACTGCCCGGTGGGGGTCGGAAATCCCGGTCTTCCGGTGGAGACGGGCGTGACGAGCGCGACCTTGTCATCCTTGTACAGCACGGCTTGTTGCCGGCCGATTGAGATGTTGATGCGCATCCGCTGATCCTCCGGGCGCGGACTTTTCCCCAGCAAAACCTGGAGCATTTCGGGCGATGCGTCCCGGCGCGCAGCCAAATCAATGGCGGTCATTTTATAGCGCTTGGTGGAGGCGCTTCGTTTCGCGCCGTATTGCAGCAGGGCTTGGACACATTCGATGCGTCCTGTCGCCGCCGCCAGCATCAACGGAGTCATGCCGGATTCCGTCTCCAAATATTCCCGGGTGCTGCGGTCGCCGATCAAGCGCGAAAAAGATTTGTCCACCGGACTGTTGAGCGGGGTATTCGGGTTGGCTCCGCATTCCAGCAGGAGGGTGAGCAGGGGGTAATTTCCCCAAGCGACGGCATAGCCGAGGAGCGGTTGCCGCGTGGTTTCCAAGGTGGGCGGGCTTTGGTGATTGACGATCAGCGCGCGAATGAACGGCTTGTTTCCCAGCAGTAAAGCGGTGAAGAGCGCCTCACGCGCCTGGGGACTCCATTGCGCCGGGTGCTCCGTGCGCAGGATCGGTTCGATCACGTCCAGCTCGCCTGTGTCCAGCGCGTGCAGCAGCGGTGTCGCGCCGTCACAACAAGGGCAGTCCACCTCCGCTCCATGGGCAATCAACCATTCCACTGTGGGACCCGATTGCGCCAAGATCGCATAATCGAGCGCCGTGTGTGCGAGCGGATCCCTTTGATTGACATCCGCCCCCTCGCAAATGAGCCGTTCCATTTCCGCCAGATCCGCTTCCTGCGCTGCCCGCATCAAAGGAGTCACGCCATCTGCATCAGGTGCATTGGGGTCCAGCGGTGGCTCGACGATTTGCACTTGGAGCGACCCTGTTTGCTGCTTTAGCGGAGGGAGCGGCAATCGAATCTCGTTGCGATTCGGGACGGGGGTGGGACTGGCTTGCGGCTGGAGCGGCGCGATTTCAGGTTTTGCGGGGAGATTGGGGGAATGCTCAAGGACCGGAGGCGGTCGCAGGGCGTGCTGCGCCCCGGCTTCGCGCTGCGAGTCGGGCATCTCTAATCCCAGCCAGTGCACCAGCCCATTTGTCAGGAGCGCCAAGAGGCAACCGATGACACCGCCGACAACCCACGCCGCCAACCTCGTTCCAGATATCCCCACGCCGAGGTTTCGGGCAAGGTCAAAGAAATGGATTGGTTGGCCATTTTGAAACGGGTGGATCGTGCGCTCCGCGGGGGATTTTTTGTGATCTCGTTCCCAAGCTCCAGCTTGGGAATGTGTTTGTCTGCGAGGCTCCAGCCTCGAAAGCGTGGCGAGAGGTGGAATTGAGGAGTTTCACTCCCGCTCCGTTTTCATGTGTGAAGCGGTTGTGCTTCCACGGTTTGCGAAGCTGGAGCTTCGAAGACACTGGCATTACCAAGCTGGAGCTTGGTAACGAGGGGAAACGGGTGGATCGGCCGCTCCGCGGGCGATTTTCCAACGCACATCGAGCGCAGCGAGCCGATTTTTTGCGACGCCCACCCCCGGAATCGCGCGCGGAGCGCACGATCCACCTTCTCTGCCGCTCACTTCCCGCATTCGCACAGGATGCGGAAACCGACATCGCTGGCCGAGTAAGCCGGGGCGTTGTTTGCGCGATTGCTGGTGCGAAGGCTGGCGATTCGCGATTTCCAGCTTCCCCCGCGGTAAATCTGCTTGAGCCCCTCCAAGGGTCCGCGCGGGTTGCTCCGCTCCCGGCCGTTATAGGGGGTGAGGCAGTCCAGGCACCATTCCCAGACATTCCCGGCCATGTCTTCCATGCCAAATGGGCTGGCACCGCGAGGAAAACTCCCCACGGGCGAAGTCGCGGAAAACCCGCAGTTGATGGTGCGCTCCGACCACGGGAGATTCTTGTTGGCATCGGCGAAGTTCGCCAGATCGTCGGCATCCAACCGGTTGCCCCATGGGAATTTGCGCCCATCGGAGCCGCGCGCCGCGTATTCCCACTCGGCTTCGGTGGGGAGCCGGTATTTGCGTTTTTCGCGCTGAGCCAGCCAGGCGCAGAACCGGGTGGCTTCGGTATGCGAAACATAGACGACCGGGTGGTTGTCGCCCGCGCCGGGGGCGCGCCTGGCCCGGTGTGCCGGGTCGAACAGTTCATACTGAATATTGGTTACCGGCCAGCGGGAGAGGTAAAAAAGCGAAATACGGGTTCGGGTGGGAGGGCGCTCATTGGGAGCGGCTTCGGGATCGGTGCTGCCCATCTGGAACACGCCCGAGGGAACCAGCAGCATCGTGATTCCGGTGGTGCTGATGAAATTCGGAAACGCCTTTTTCTCCTCCGCCCGCTGCAAGGGGGAGGGGGGCGGCTCGTCGGCAATGCGAACGGTTTTCCTTTCCAAAAGCCGGGTGACGGGCTTGGGGGGCAGGCTCGCATTCACCTTTTCTTCGAGGTATTCGTCAATAATATCCTCGGCATCGCCGCCGCTGAGGCCGAGGGTTTCGCCCATGTTGCAAAAAGCGTCCCGCTGTTCGTCGGTGATTTCATCCAACACGGAGAGTCGCAACATGCGCAGGAACTCCTTGCGGGCGTCGGAGGCAGCGGGGGGAGGGACGCCGGGAACCGCTGCGGGCGAGGCGGACGGCTCTTCCGGTCCGTTTTTGCGACCGCTCCGCTTCAGCCCTCCCCGTGCAAGCTCCGCTTCCACCAGGGCAATCATCTCCTCGGGTTTGAGGCCAAGGTTTGAGCCGGCGAAATAGAGGTTTTCCTCCTCATTCGGGTCCAGTTCGCCGCTCGTGAGGACGAAGGAGAGGAACTTGTGAAATTCCGCCACGGTCGCTGTTTTTTGAGCCGCGAGAATTTGGGTGTCGATTTGCGAACGGCTTTCCGGGTCGAGGAGCAGAGTCCGGGCTTCGGCCAGCTTGGCCGGAGCTTCATCCATGCCTGAGCGAAGAAGCTGGGCGAGGGGATTGCTCGGCTGGTTTTTGAGGGGCAGCTTCTTTTGCCACCACATGAGAAGCTGGCGGCAATTGGATTCGATCTGGGCTGCCGTCGGGTTTTCGGCGAACTCCAAACCGAGCCGCTCGTAGGGATTGGGCGAGGCGTACAGCTTCCAGCCGTCCCATCGCATTGGATTATCGGAGAGGGGATTGGGCAGCGCCATGGCGGAGGGTAAGTTTCGACTTATGGATTACAACTCCCCCTTCAAAAGGCAACTCACTCCACGCAGATCCGCATCAGGTCGGCGGTGGCGGTTTCCATTTCGGTTTCGTTGAGGCCGAGATTGCGGGAGATTTTTACGACGCTTTGTTTGCCAAAAGCGTCCACGCGAACTTCCAACACCTGGTTTTCATCGTAGCGATAGGTGAGTTCCACCGGGGAGCCTTTCGGCAGGAACGGCGGCAATTCCACATTGCAGAGGCCCAGCGGGGTGCATTCCGCCGGAACGGTGCTTTCCCCTTCCACCACGCGCACGAGGACGTTTTTCATGTTCGCCTTGGCGGTGCCGAACGAGTTCTTGACCTCGGCCGGGATGGGCGTCGATTTTTTCAACATCGGGAAAACGTATTCCTCCACTTGCTGGTCATCCCAGAGCACGACCCCGAGGGTGTGGGTGGTGATGTTGGTGACTTTGACGAGCGTGCCTTCGGCACTGGAGAGTTTGCCCCGGGTTTGAGCGGAGATGTTGCGCTCTCCGCTGTCATCCTCGCGCTCGAGCAGGACGAGGGTGGCCTGGAGGGCCGCCCCCATGGCCACGGCTTCATCCGGGCTGATGTCCTCGGCGATGGGGCGCCCGCTCATTTTGCGGATCATCTCGCGCACCGAGGGCATGCGGGTCATGCCGCCCGTCAGCAAAACGCGGTCGATGTGATTCCACTCGAGTCCGGCTTCCGCCATGGCGATTTCGCAGATGGATTTTGCTTTTTCCAGCAGATGGCGGCAGCGGTGCTCGAATTCTTCGCGCGTGAGTTCGAGCTTGAGGCTGTGCCCTGCGTAGCTGTGGACCACCGTGGCGCTGTTGCGGCTGGAGAGCTGAATTTTGGCGGTCAGCGCCCGGTTGTAGAGGTCCTGGTAACTGTGCAGGTCGAGCAGCGGATTTTCGTTGAACTGCCGATCAAATTCCTCGCTCACCCAGTTGACAATCACATCGTCCCAATCCTTGCCACCCAGGCGGTGGTCGCCGTTGCTCCCGAGCATCTGGATATGGTGCTCGGCGATTTTCATGATCGTCACGTCGAAGGTTCCCCCGCCCAAATCGAAGACGAAGACGGTCTCGTTGCCGCTGTGCTGGTCGATCCCGTAGGCGAGCGCGGCGGCGGTCGGCTCGTTGAGGATTTGCAGCACCTCGAACCCGGCGAGCTGACCGGCGTGCATGGTGGCGGAGCGTTCCACGTCACTGAAATAGGCGGGAACCGTGATGACCGCGTCGGTGATCGGCGCGCCGAGAAATTTTTCCCCGTCCTGTTTGAGCTTGCGCAGGATCAATGCCGAGAGCTCTTCCGCCGACCAGAATTTGCCTCCAAATTCGCGGCTGAACTCGGCTTTGCTTTTGCCCATCTCGCGCTTGACGAAATCGACAATTTTTTCCGGCTCGGCCACGGCATTCTGTTTGGCGGCGGAGCCGACCACGGCGGTGCTTCCGTCGAAGAGGATCACCGAGGGGGTGATCCGTTCGCTTTCGGCATTGGGGATGATCTGCGTGCGTCCGTTTTCGTCCACATGGCAGAGGGCCGAAAAAGTCGTGCCTAAATCGATCCCGACCGCTTTGCGCTTGGCGTTGCCTGGTGTTTGGGAGGAGGGCTTAGTCATCGGAGGGGGAGTATGGGTTGCGGAAAATCACTTGTTGGCGCCGTAGTAGGCTTGGATCGCAGCCGTCAGCCCCGGGATATCGTGGCGTTTTGCCTCGATATCCACCCGGAGCCCGTTTTCCCGCATGCTTTGGGAGGTCAGCGGGCCGATGCTGGCGGTGAGCAACCCGGAGGGAATCGCAAGTTTGAGAGCCATGAAGTTTTCCACGGCGGACGAACTCGCAAAGGTGATCAGGTCTGCTCCCTCCTTGCGGAACCGCTCGATTCCATCGGCATCCGTCTCGGGAACCGTCCGGTAGGCAATGGCTTCATCGACAATCGCACCCATTTTGGTAAGCTCCTGTGAGAGCACATCCCGTGCCTTTTCGGGGCGGATAATCAGGATTTTCTCGTTCTCAACCGTGTGGTCTTTCTGGAACGCCTTGATCACGGCTTCGGCCACGAATTTTTCCGGCTGGAGATCGATGTGCAGATGGTAATCGCGCACGCGGGCGGCGGTCGCCGGTCCCACGGCGGCAATGCGGACGCCGCCGATCTCGCGGGTATCGTCGTAAATTTTGAAGAACATCTCGAAAAACGCGGAGACCCCGTTGGGGCTGGTGAAGACGATCCAATCATACGCATGGCACTCCTGCACGAGCTGGCCGAATTCCAGGAGATCGGCCGGCGGCTCGATCCGGATGGTGGGCAGATCATAGGTATCCGCGCCGAGGGCGCGGAGCTTGTCCGAGAGCACCCCGGCCTGGCTGCGCGTGCGGGTGACGATGATGCGCTTGCCAAAGAGCGGTTTGCTTTCAAACCAGTTGAGTTTATCGCGCAGATTGACCACTTCGCCGAAGACAGCGACTGCCGGAGCGGTGAACTGGGCTTCGCTGGCAATACGGGCGATCTCCGAAAGCGGACCGCGCACCGTCTGCTGGCGACCCGTGGTGCCCCAGCGCACCAGGGCGACGGGGAGCTTGGGCGAGGCTCCGTGTTTGAGCAGTTCGGCGGTGATCTTTGCAAGACGTTTCACCCCCATGAGCATTACTTTGGTGCCCGGTTGGGCGGCGATCTGGGCGTAGTCCACGGAAGACTCCTGCTTGGCCGTTTTTTCGTGGCCGGTGAAAATCGTCAATTGTGCCGTGAGGCCACGGTGGGTCACCGGGATGCCTGCGTAGGCCGGGGCGGCGAGAGCGCTGGAGACCCCCGGGACGATCTCAAAGGGCAGCTTTGCCGCAGCGAGCGCCTCGGCTTCCTCGCCGCCGCGCCCGAACAGGAACGGATCGCCCCCCTTGAGCCGCACCACGCGCTTGCCTTCGCGGGTGAGCTTGATGAGGAGGGCGTTGATCACCTCCTGGTCCAACGTATGGTGGCCCGCTTTTTTGCCCGCATAAATGCGTTCGGCCTGCGCGGGAGCCCAAGTCAGCAATTCGGGATTGCAAAGATAATCGTAAACCACCGCGTCGGCGGTTTCCAGGACTGCGCGCGCGCGCAGCGTCACCAATCCGAGGTCACCCGGGCCCGCGCCGGTGAGGTAGCAAATGCCGATCTGTTTTTTGGACATGAGAAGAATCTGGTATGGAAACGCGAATCAGGAAAGCAGGAAAACATGGGGAAAAAGGCGGAGACTTTTGCTGGCGACGCTCTGGCGAATGGCTTTGGGCCCTCAAGTGGCTGAAAACGAGGGAAAATTTCCGAATTCTGATCTTTCATTTCCGGGCTTCCTGGTTTCCTAATTCATGATTCATTGCTTTTCACCGTGACCGAATTTTTGCAGCAGCTTATCAACGGCCTCTCGCTCGGCTCGATCTATGCCTTTATCGCGCTGGGTTACACGATGGTGTACGGGGTGCTGCGGTTTATTAATTTTGCTCACGGGGATGTCTATATGGTGGGGGCGTTTGCAGGGTATTACCTCGCGCCTTTCGTTTGGAAGGTGTTGCCACAGGGAAAAGACGCGGCGGTTTTTAGCTGGAGCAGTTCGGCGGGGGCTTTTGTGGTGCTTTTGCTCTCGATGGCCCTTTGTGCGGTGCTCGGCATTCTGATCGAGAAATTGGTGTATAAACCGCTGCGGAGCCGCCCCCGGCTGACGGTCTTGATCACGGCCATCGGCGTTTCGATTTTTTTGGAGAACTTCGGGCAGTATCTTTTCGGGGCCGACCCGAAGTCTTTCCCGGAGATTTTACCGGATCGGGCGATTGAGGGGCTTGGGGATTTGACAGTGATGGTGAACCAGTCTGTGGTGCTCGTGGTGACGCTCCTTTTGCTGGTGGCGCTGCGATTTATCGTAATGAAAACCAAGATGGGGACGGCGATGCGGGCGCTTTCGTATAACCCGACGGCGGCTTCGCTCATGGGGATCAACAACGACGTGATTATTTCATTCACGTTTGCGCTGGGCTCAGCACTCGCGGCAGCCGCCGGGATTCTCAACGCGATCAATTACCCGAGCATCGACCCGCTGATGGGCATCCTGCCGGGAATCAAGGCGTTCGTCGCGGCGGTGCTGGGGGGGATCGGGAACCTGGGCGGCGCGGTGTTGGGCGGGATCATCCTGGGGGTGCTGGAAACGCTGGTGGTGGGCTACGTCTCGCCGATGTACCGGGACGCGATTGCGTTTGCGGTGCTGATTTTAATTTTGCTCTTCAAACCCAACGGCCTGCTCGGGCGGGTGGAAAAGGAGAAAGTCTGATGCAATCTGAAACTCAGGAACTCAGGAAAAAATCAGGAAGGCGGGAAATGAAAACCCTCAGGAACTCAGGAACTCAGGAAAGAGTTTTTTTTGGATTTTCTTCGTGCCTTCGTGCCTTCGTGCCTTCGTGTGAGATTTTCAAGTTTTTCGGTCTCGTTCCCAATCTCCTGATTGGGAATGCAAGTGTCTTGGAAACTCTGTTTCCCGAGCCTGCCATGCCATCAGCGCTTTGTATTATGCAACGCGCAAGCTCTCTCTCCGCGCGCAGCGAAGCTGGAGCTTCGGAAACAAGTGCGTTCCCAATCTGGAGATTGGGAACGAGGAGAAATCTGCGGATGCACTGTTTTATCCCATGAACCGCCCGAAAACATGGCTGCTGCTGTTTGTCCTGCTGGCCGCGGTGTGCGCCTGGTTTCAGGGCGCCATCAACCCGTATTATTTCGACATCCTGATTATGATCGGGATCAACATTGTGCTGGGGGTGAGCCTCAATCTGGTCAACGGCTACACGGGGCAGTTTTCGCTGGGACACGCCGGGTTCATGGCGGTCGGGGCGTATGTGAGCGCGGCGGTGACGGTATTGCTGGGCTGGGGGTTTGTGATTGGGTTGTTGGCGGGGGGATTGGGTGCGGCCTTGGCGGGGTTCGCGGTGGGGGTGCCGTCGCTGCGGCTCAAGGGGGATTACCTGGCCATCGTGACGCTCGGCTTCGGAGAGATCATTCGCGTGCTCATTCAAAATACCGAAGCGGTGGGGGGGTCGCGGGGTTTCTCGATTCCGATCCGCGCGACGGGGCTTTTTGGAACGTATCTGGCTGCCGCGCTGACGGTGTACGTGGTGGTGCTCCTGGTGCACTCGACCTACGGGCGCGGATTCCTGACGGTGCGCGACGACGAGATCGCTGCGGAGGCCATGGGCATCAATACGACCAAATACAAGGTGATCGCGTTCGTGGTCGCGGCGTTTTTCGCGGGGGTCGCAGGCGGGTTGTACGCGCATTTCAAACAGTTCATCCACCCCGAGGGGTTCGGGTTTTTGCGTTCGGTGGATATTGTGGTGATTGTGATCCTGGGCGGGATGGGCAATACGCCGGGAGTGATTGCGGCGGCGATTTTGCTGACGATTTTGCCGGAGGGCCTGCGGGCATTGGCGGCTTGGGAAGCGCTCCCCATGGCAGTGCGCGGGATCGTGCAGAACCGGATGATTCTCTACTCGCTGCTTTTGATCGGGTTGATGTTAACGCGTCCGCAGGGGCTCTTTTCCGGCGGCGGAAAATGGATGAAACGGCTGAAGGGAAGGGGCGCGTCATGATGCCGCTGTTGGAGATCGACCGCTGTACGGTGCAGTTTGGCGGGTTGAAGGCTGTCTCGGAGCTCAATCTGTCGATTCGCCAAGGGGAGCTTGTCGGGTTGATCGGACCCAACGGCGCGGGGAAGACGACGGTGTTTAATTTGATTACCGGGGTTTACCAGCCCACCGAAGGCGGCATCCGGTGTGAGGGGGCTTCCGTGGCGGGCCGACGCCCTTACCAAATCACCGCGCGCGGCATCGCGCGGACATTTCAAAACATCCGGCTTTTCGGCTCGCTCACAGTTTTCGACAATGTCCGCGCGGCCTGCAACATGCACCTGCGCCACGGCATTTCGCACGCGCTCTGGCGCGGAGCTGCTTTTGTGCGGGAAGAGCGGGAGGTGGAAACAATGGCGGAGGAATTGCTCGCGATTTTTCACCTCGACCATCTGCGCGATGCCGAATGCACGAGCCTGCCTTATGGCGACCAGCGGCGGTTGGAAATTGTCCGGGCGTTGGCCACTCGCCCCAAGTTGCTGCTGCTTGACGAGCCGGCTGCGGGGATGAACCCGACGGAGAAAGTGGAACTGATGCGGTTGATCCAATTCGCGCAGGAGAAATTCAGGCTGGCGGTGCTGCTGGTGGAGCACGATATGCGGGTGGTGATGAGCATCTGCGAACGGATTGCGGTGTTGGATTATGGGGTGAAAATCGCCGAGGGAACCCCGGAGGAAATTCGCACCGATCGCCGGGTGATCGAGGCTTATTTAGGAGAATAAAGCATGCTTAAAATCCGCGATCTGCATGTCCATTACGGGGCCATTTCAGCGCTGCACGGGCTCAATATCGACGTGCCGCAGGGGCACATCGTCACGTTGATCGGGGCGAACGGCGCGGGAAAATCGACAGCGCTGCGCGCGATCTCGGCCATTGTGCGCGCGGCCAAAGGGAGTATTCAATTTGACGGAGAGGAAATCTCGCAGTTGCCGCCGCACCGGATCGTGGAGCGCGGGCTGTGCCATGTGCCGGAGGGGCGGATGGTCTTTGCGAATCTGACGGTGCTGGAGAATCTGTATTTGGGTGCTTACAGGCGCAACGACAAGCACGCGTTCGCCGGCGATCTGGACTATATTTTCGGCATTTTCCCCCGGCTCAAGGAACGCCAGAAACAGAGCGCCGGGACGTTGTCGGGCGGCGAACAGCAGATGCTCGCCATTGGCCGGGCGCTCATGGGCAAACCGCGCTGCCTGATGCTGGATGAGCCATCGCTGGGAATCGCGCCGCTCTTGGTGAAGACGATTTTCGAGAAAATTGTGGAGGTGAACCGCGAACTGGGCATCACGATCCTGCTCGTGGAACAGAACGCGAATCTTGCGCTGGAGATTTCAAACTACGGGTATGTGATGGAGACAGGCCGCATCCTCCTTGCGGATGATTCGGCAAAGCTGAGGGAAGACCCGAAGGTGCGGGAATGCTACTTGGGAGGGTAGAGGGAGACGCAGTCTACTCCGCTCGGACCTGAATATCCCTCTTTTTAAGTGGATCTGTATCAGGTGTTTAGGATAGATCCGACTCATGGCCCTCTCCGATATAGATGCCCGTCTTCATGCAAAATTCGAAATCCATGAGTGGCGGCATGCATCGGCCGTCTTGCTCAACGATTTTCCAGATGAATGGGCAGATGTCTTTGACGTTCTCTCCAGGTTCGTGCTAAGGAAATCTTGGATTACAGTCGGCGGCGGATCAAAATCAGACGTCTCTGGATGGATAGACCGGGCACTCACGGACAAGGGATGGGTGGAAAAGAAATTTGCGACGTCCATTGTCGTGGACGAGATCGCAACGCAGTCGCCTACCCACAAGGTTGATTGCTTCAAAAACAAAGTTGGTCTCGAAATCGAGTGGAACAACAAAGACCCATTCTTCGATCGTGATTTGAATAACTTTCGCCTGCTCTTTGAATTGCGAGCCATTGCTGTTGGGATCATCGTCACACGGTGCGATGAACTGCAGAGGGTTTTTGATTCCCTTGGTCGTGGAAAGAGCTACGGTAATTCCACCACCCACATGAGCAAACTTTTGCCACGGCTCGAAGGTGGAGCAGGCGGTGGGTGTCCAGTGCTTGTGTTTGGGATCAAAGATGTGCTATTTGATTCAGCTACATGACTGCCTCCGAAGACCTCCTTTCCTCTATTCGTGGTAAATTCGGCACGATCCTCGCGGATCCTCCTTGGAGATTCCAAAACTCCACCGGTAAGGTAGCTCCAGAACACAAGCGGTTGTCTCGGTATCCGACCATGACGCTAGAGGAAATCAAACTCCTGCCAGTGGACTTGTTTGCCAAAGATTCATCTCATTTATATCTATGGGTTCCAAACGCTTTGCTGCCAGAGGGTTTGGCCGTCATGGAGGCTTGGGGGTTCAAATATAAATCGAATTTTATCTGGCATAAAATCCGAAAAGACGGCGGGCCTGATGGCAGGGGTGTCGGATTTTATTTTAGAAATGTTACCGAGATTATTTTATTTGGAACGCGTGGAAAGAATGCGCGGACGCTGGCACCCGGGCGCAGCCAGGTGAACTTTCTTGCTACCCAAAAGCGGGAGCATTCCAGGAAACCGGACGAGATCTTCCCGATCATTGAGGCATGCTCCTCTGGCCCATTCTTAGAGCTTTTCGCACGTGAAAAACGCAAGGGCTGGACTGTTTGGGGTAATCAGGCTCCAGAAAAGGAAAACACCTTCGCCGGGCCGACTCACGGTAAAGCGTATTCCTCCCAAATGACACAGGGGAAATGGGCTCAGGCGACATTTATTGACACGGCACAACCCGCGTCATCCGCGATACTAAAGACCGCTTTGTAAAATCGGCGAACGAACCTGTTGACATCATCCGGGGAGCCGCTAGAGTTTCCGCTCTTTTTCCAAACGAATTTCCCGGCTTATGAAACGCACCTACCAACCTTCCAAACGCACCCGCAAGCAGCAGTTCGGGTTCCGCGCCCGCATGAAAACCAAGAGCGGTCGCGCGATTCTTTCCCGTCGCCGTCAACGGGGTCGCAAGCGCTTGCTGCCCAAGGGCGTGGAGATTCACTTCGCGCGCCATACCCAGGCGTAATTCCGGATCAACCCGGCGGAGTGCTCGGGGAGCGCTTCGCATGAGGTCGCTTCTTTGTGCCGCTGACCTTTCCCAAGTCCATCCGGTTCCAGAACAGCTCGGAGTTTCTCCGGGTCAAGACGGAGGGGCGCGCCTATAGCGGGCGCTTCATGACGGTGGGGGTGCTCAAGGGGTGTGATGCGACGCGGGTGGGGTTGATCACTTCCAAACGGGTCGGCGGGGCGGTGGAAAGAAACCGTGTGCGCCGCCGGTTGCGGGAGTTGATGCGGCTGACGCGGCCGCAATGGGTTTCCGGGGTGTGGGTGGTGGCGATTGCGCGACGGGCTGCTGTGGATGCCCCATTTGCGGAGTTGCAAAGTGAGTGGTTGCGACTGGCGGAACGGGCGGGGATTCTGCCCAAGGCATCTTCCGGAACGGTTTCAGGCAAAGGAGGGGAAGGTGTTTGAGCGGGTGTTAAAGTGGGTTGTGTTAAAGTTGATCCGGGTGTACCAAGTGGGGGTATCGCCGGTATTGACGGTGATTTCCGGCCCCGGTGGGGGGTGCCGGTTCGAGCCTTCCTGTTCGCGCTATTTCGTGGAGGCTGTGGAGCGGTTTGGGATTTGGCGCGGGGGCTGGCTTGGGCTGAAAAGAATCGCCCGCTGCCACCCCTGGGGAGGGCATGGGTTTGACCCTGTGCCGCCGAAAGACTGAAATTAAGATTTTTTATGGACCGAAAAAGTATCGTTGCGATTGCCTTGGCTATCGGGGTGTTTGTGTGGGCAAATAATCAATCCCGGCTGGCGCAAAAAATGAACCCGCCGCAGTCCCCAGCCGAGGCGACAGCCACGGCGACTGCCCAACCTGCTCCAACCGTTCAGGCGGCGCCGGTTCCCGTGGTGGAACCGAAATCCGCGGTGGCCGTGCCCGAGGAAAAAAAGACGGTGTCCACACCATTTGTGGAGTATGCGTTTACGAATCTCGGCGGCGGGATTTCCTCGCTCACCCTCTTGAAACACCAAGGCGGGCAACCGGGAGATAAGATGGTCCTGAACGCGGCTGCGACGCATCCGATCGGGGCGCTGTCGCTGAAACCCGATGCCCCCGACAGTGAGGGGTACACGATTTCCACGGAGGGCAAGGACCGGGTGATTTGCGAAAAAACGGTGCCGCCGGGGGTTCAGGTGCGGAAGGTTTATACCCTCAGCAGCAAAAAGGGGGAGGAATACCATGTGGCGCTGGAGGTGTCGTTTGCCAACCGCACGGCCGCCCCTCTGGAGCATCCCGGCTATTATTTGTTTGTGGGCGCTGCGGCGCCGATTCATGCGACGGACCTGCCCATTTATATCGGGTTCGATTGGTTTGACGGGAAGACGAATGCGTTTATCGCGCCCACCTGGTTTAATCCTTCCAAAATTCCGTTGGTGGGAGTCGAAACTGCTGCGGGAAAATCGTTGTATGCGCAAAGCCCGGGCAACGTGGTTTGGGCTGGGGTTCGAGATCAATATTTCACGACGATGCTGTTGCCTCTGGATGGGGTGGCCAAAGGGGTTTGGGCGCGTCCGTTGGAAGTGAAGATCGATGACAAGGAGCTCAAGGGGATGGAGGGCTTCCTGGAGATGCCCGGCTTCAAGCTCAATCCCGGCGAGAATGTCACCAAGCGGTTCACGATTTATGCAGGCCCGGCGGAATACAATCAACTGGCGGCGTTGAACTCCGGCGCGGTGGAAATGATGAATCTCGACCGGTGGTGGATCACCCGCAGTGTGGGGATGGTGCTCTTGCGCTCGATGAACTGGCTGCAGGGGCTCTTCCACAACTACGCCCTGGCGATTGTGGTGCTGACGTTCATTGTGCGCGGCGCGCTCTGGCCGATCCAGGGGCGGGCGAATAAATCAATGAAGCGGATGCAGCTTCTCCAGCCGAAGATGACGGAGTTGAAGGAGAAGTACAAGGACGACCCGGCGAAGATGAACCAGGAGGTGATGAAGCTCTATAAAGAATATGGGGCCAATCCGCTGAGCGGTTGCTTGCCGATGTTGATCCAGATCCCGATTTTCTTCGGCTTCTACTCGATGCTCGGCACCGCGGTGGAGTTGCGCAACCAGGGCTTTTTGTGGGTGAGCGATCTCTCCCGGCCCGACACAATTTTCCACCTCTCCGGCATCCCCGTGAACATCCTGCCGCTGGCGATGGCGGGCACGATGATCTGGCAGATGCAGTTGACGCCCAAGGCGGGGGACCCGGCGCAACAGAAAATGATGATGTTCATGCCGCTCATCTTCGTTTTCATCACCTACAACTTCGCTTCCGCGCTTGCCCTTTACTACACGGTCCAGAATATACTCTCGATCATCCAACTCTACGCGACGCGCAACCAGCCGATGCCGGAGTTGGTGAAAGTGTCCGCCGCCAACAGGAAAAACCGCCGTTAGTTGCGCCGATGAAACAAACGCCGAAAGAGATTCTCGATACCATGCTCGGGTGCCTGGGTTTCGTGTGCGAAATCCAGGAGACCGAGGCCGAGAACGGGCTCACGCTCCAGGTTTACACGCCGGAGAAGGAGTCGCTTATCGGCCACAACGGGCAGACGCTGGATGATTTGCAGTACCTGCTTAACCGGGTGTTGCAGGCGCAGGATGCGACCAGCCCCAAGGTGCATGTGGATGTGGAGCATTACCGGGATATGCGCAACGATCTGCTGGTGGCCCGGGTGCTTAAAATTGCGGAATCGGTGCGCAGGACGGGGATGCCTTTTCACCTTGAGCCGATGAATTCGTATGATCGGCGGCTGATCCACAACGCCTTCAAGGACGACCCGCAGGTGACGACGTGGAGCCCGCCCGATGACGCCCGCATGAAGCGGATCACTTTAAAAAAGCGATGATCAATTCCGACACCATCTGGCGCGATCTGAGCGCGGTGCGTGAAAAGGCCCCGCTGGTTCATAATATCACCAATTTTGTGGTCATGAATGTGACCGCCAATGCGCTGCTGGCGCTCGGGGCCTCGCCGATTATGGCGCATGCCACCGGGGAACTTGACGAACTCCTGGGGATTGTCTCGGCGCTGGTGCTCAACATCGGCACGCTGGATGCCTGCTGGATCGAGAGCATGGGAACGGCGGCCGCTGCTGCGGGCAAACGCGGGGTTCCGATTGTCCTCGACCCGGTGGGCGCGGGCGCGTCGCGCTTGCGCACGGAGACTTCCCTCCGGCTGATCCAGATTCAGCGCCCGGCGATTCTCCGCGCCAACCCCTCGGAAATCCTGGCGCTCGCAGGTGCCTCTGGAGCCACCAAAGGCGTGGATAGCCTGCACCGCCCCGAAGAAGCCGGGGAAGCCGCACGCCGCCTGGCGAAGCAATGGGGTTGTGTGGTGGTCGCGAGTGGCGCCACGGATTTTCTCACGGATGGCACGACCGATGTACGCATATCGGGGGGTACAGCGATGATGCCGCGTATCACCGGAATGGGTTGCACCTCCACCGCATTGGTGGGGGCGTTCGCGGCCGTATCCGCTTCGCCGTTGCAGGCGGCTGCGGCGGGGATGGCGGTGATGAAGGTCGCTGCGGAAATGGCGGCGGAAAAGGCCTCCGGTCCCGGCACACTGCAAGTCCACTTTTTGGATGCCCTGCACAACCTTACGCAGGACGATTTTGTGCGGCGGTTGGGTGCAGTTAAAGATGGTGGGGCTCTCGTATTGAGCGCCAAAGGCGCGGCGGCATACCAGCCTAGGGCGAAGCCCTAGGTTCTCTAGCAACAGGCGGTTAGGGCTGAAGGCCCGCACCATA
>CAIYQA010000181.1 GCA_903928175.1 uncultured Spartobacteria bacterium
CAGTGGATGCAAGCGCCATCGAGCCGGGTCAGCGCGGCTGCCTGGACTCCACACGCCTGCGCCACCAAAGCGGCGAAATCGTTCCATAAAGGTTGGACATCGGGAAAATCCGTTGGGGAAAGAGGGGTGTTGGGCGCCGTCATGGAAGATTTGGGAGTCCATGAGTTAAGCGGTTTTGCGAAAATCCGTCTACCGGGGGAACCCTGAGCAATAGGGTCATTCCTACCCATTGCCGCCGATACTCTGTTGGGATATGCAAATGGGGCGGGGATGGATTGGAGTGCTCTGCGCGTTGGGATTGGCAGCCGCCCCAACGCGGGGGGCGGAAGAAATTGCCGGGGAGGTCGAGCAGCCGATTGCCGCCGTCCAGGCGTTGTTGCGGCAGGAACGGCTCTATTCCGGCCCGGTGGATGGTGTGGCGGGGCACGAAACGGTTGCCGCGATTCGGCGTTACCAGATTCTGCATGGCTTGCGCGCTACGGGACGGCTGGAGCCCGACACGCTGCGCGCGATGCTTTTGCCCGCCCCTTCAGGACGGGGCGAAATCACGGAGTCGGACCGGGAGTTGTTGCGCGAACTGGCGCAGACGCCGCTTCCCGACCCGGTGGCCGAACGGCGGGAACCGATTCCGCCCGGGCCGCCTGCCGCCGCCACTCCCGCGAGCCAGAAGCCGGAGTCGAAAAAAGCGGTCCGCCCCCGGGCTTCCAAATCGCGCCGCTCGGGCGGCAGTCGGCTCAGCGGGGATTGAACGGGGAAAGGTCTTCCGGTCCCACCGGGCCAAATCTTCCGCATTTCCGAATCGGTTTGTGAGGAGAGATTATTTTATGAACCCAATGATTCCTGCCGTTTGCGCGATGGCCTTGCTGTCCGGCGGTGTCCATGCCCAGCCGGTGACGTGTTACCAAAAAATCACGTGTTACAAAAAAGTCGCGTGCTGCCGGGAGGAGGCCTACCCCCCACCGCTGAAAGTTTCAAACCGCTGCTACGACGCCTATCGCGAGCCGTACCGGATTTCTTATCCCCGGCTGTGCCCCGCGCCGGAACCGTGTGTGATCACCAATACCCAGCGCGCCCTGGCCATCCGGCAGGCGGCGATTATCCGGCAGCGCGAGATCGTGCAGTTTGAAAGGGGGTTGCTGGCGGCTTCAACGCCGATCACGCAACCGTCCTTCAACGGCACGGCTATTTATGGCGAAACGGAAGGGGCGGGAGTGTTTGATAATCCTTGTGCCCCGATTCCCCCGGCTTACCCGGGCGCGCCAGCCATCGCCACACCGCGCGGGGTGTGCCTGCCGGTGCCTGTGGGCGAAGCCGTTGTGGAGGCGGTGCCGCTGGCGACACCGGTGCCCGGCAGACCGGGGTGCGTTTACAGCCCCTACGGACGCGAAGCGGGTTATATCGAGGTCAAGGGGCTCGCGCCGGGAAGCCTGGCCAAGGACCCCTATACGGGACGGACTTTCCGCGTGCCGTAGCAGGTCAATTGCAAGGAGACGCGGAGATGCAGGCACCTCCGCGTCTTTTGGAGCGTGAATCTTCCCCCAAATTAATGGGCGTGGGCGTGCTCGGGCATTTTCGCCGTCTGGTTGATGCGCTCGGCGAGGTGCGTGAGCTTTTTGTCGGCCTCGGCTTCCTCGTGCAAGGTGGCATTGAGCAGCGCTTCGTCCTCCTGGAGCCCCAGCAGGCCGGCGTAGGTGCGGGCACAGCCGTAGCCGGCGATTTCGTAGTGTTCCACCCGCTGCATCATGGCGATGATCCCAGCGTCCATCACTTCCGGATGCGCTTCCTGCATGATCCAGTCTTCGGCTTCTTCGAGAATGCCTTCGGTGCCTTTGCATTTCTCGCCCCGGCTGGATTTTCCGTGGCGCTCGAAAATTTGCTCCAAGCGCTCCTGCTGCACCCGGGTTTCCTCCCGGTGCTGTTCCAGACTGTCGCGCAATGCCGGCGAGGAGACGTGCTTGGTCACCTTGGGCAGCGCCCGCAGGATTTGCTTCTCCGCGCTGTAAAGGTCCTTGAGTTCGTGAAAATAAAGGTCGTTGAGTGTTTCGTAGTCCATGTGTCGATTCCTTTCGATGAATGAGGCACGGGAAATGCCCGGTTTGTTCCCCCCTGATAACGAAAAAGCGGCACGAGGCGGCTGTAAATACGATTCCTGCCTTGCTTCCCAAGCGAAAGAGGCGTTTGAATTTGTCCGGACGCACTTCCCCTGAAGCACTTTATTATGAAAACCCTTCTCCTGACCAACGAGTATCCCCCCAACGTGTATGGCGGCGCCGGAGTGCATGTGGACTACCTCAGCCGCGAACTGGCCCGCTTGATGGACGTGGAGGTCCGCGCTTTTGGAGCCCAGGATGAGACAAGCGAACACCTGCGCGTGCGGGGGTTTGGGATCGACCCGGCCCGTCACACCGCGCCCAAGCCGCTGCAATCGGTCTTCGGCGCCGTGGACCGCTGCACGCAGTTCAACAGCGCGGGCATCGACGCCGACCTGGTCCACTGCCACACTTGGTACACGCACCTGGGGGGGATCATGGCCAAGCTCAATTACGGCATTCCGTTCGTGCTCACGGTCCACTCGCTCGAACCGCTGCGGCCTTGGAAACGCGAGCAACTCGGAGGCGGCTACGATTTCTCGCTTTGGGTGGAAAAGACCGCCATTGAAATGGCCGACGCGATCATTGCCGTCTCGCAGGAAACCAAGGAGGACGTGCTGCGCCTTTTCAACGTGGACGAGCGGAAAATCCATATCATTTACAACGGTATCGACCTGGACGAATACCAGCGGGTCACCACCACGGACGCGCTGGTGCGCTATGGGATCGACCCCGCCGTGCCATATGTGCTCTTCGTGGGGCGGATCACCCGCCAGAAAGGGATCGTGCACCTGGTCAACGCCATCCAATACCTCCACCCGGAGATCCAGGTGGTGCTTTGCGCCGGAGCGCCCGACACGCCGGAGATCGCCGCCGAAATGAAAGCCGCGGTGGATGCGGCGCAGCGCCCCGGCGTCGTCTGGATTCAGGAAATGGTGCACAAGAAAACCGCATACGAGCTTTATTCGCACGCGGCGGTTTTTTGTTGCCCCTCCATTTACGAACCGTTCGGGATCATCAACTTGGAAGCGATGGCCTGCGAAACGGCAGTGGTGGCGAGCGCCGTGGGCGGAATTAAAGAGGTGGTTGTGCATGGGGAGACCGGCTATCTCGTTCCCGTCGAGCAGATGAGCGAAAGCCCGTTCGAGCCGCTCGACCCGGACCGG
>CAIYQA010000182.1 GCA_903928175.1 uncultured Spartobacteria bacterium
CAACAACCGGTTGCGCCCTGCAAGGGCGCTGGTAAGGGGGAGCGGATTGAGCACGAGCGTTTCCCAGTGCCCTTGCAGGGCACGGCTCTCTCACACGCATACCCAGGGCGCTGCCCTGGGTTGGTTTACTCAGCCCCTTCGGGGCGAGAGGAATGCGACAAATGAAACCGAAACTGCTCTAGTGTTTCTCGGAAATTCTTTTTGAGAAATGCTCTATTCCCCCACGGGCGCGGGCAGCCGGATCACCACTTCCAAGCCGTGCGGCTGGCGGTTCTGCGCGACCACGGTGCCGCGGCACGATTCGACGCAGGTCTTCACAATGGTGAGCCCCAGGCCGACGCCGCCGGTTTCCCGCGCGCGGGAACTGTCGAGGCGATAGAAGGCGTCGAAGAGCTTGGGCAGCTCCACCTCCGGCACGCCGGGGCCGCAATCCGCAACCCGAATGGCAATCCCCTGCTCCTCGCGCGCGGCGGTCAACGTGATCGGCCCCGTTCTGCCGCCGTGGTGGATCGCATTGCGTAATAAATTGGAAAGCGCACGCGCGAGAAGTTCGTGGTCGGCCCACACGGTGAGCCCCCCGGGGATTTCGGTCGTGATGGCCACCGCCTCGTCGGCCTCCCGGCAGACGGCTTCCGCCACGACCTGCCCCACGACAACCGGCGCGAGCCGGACTGCCGCCGCACCGAAAGAGGCGCGGGAAAAAACGAGCAGTTCGTTGACCAGCGCGGCGATCTGCTGCGCCTTTTCGCTGGCGGATTTCGCATATTCCGCCCCTCCCGCCCCCGCGCGCTGTTCCATGATCCCCAGCACCATCTGCAAACGCGCCAGCGGGGAACAGAGCTCGTGGGCGATATCGCCAAGAAACCGCTTCTGCCCCGCCACAAATCCGCTGAGCCGGGCCGCCATCTGGTTGATCGATTCCCCGAGCGCGCCAAGCTCGTCCCGCCGCCGGGTGGCCACGCGCACGTCGAAGCGGCCTTCGGCGATCTGGCGCGTCGTTTGCCGCATTTGCCCGATGGATCGGGTGATGCCGTGAAGGAGCGGGAACCAAAAAAGAATCGAAAAAACGACCGTTCCCACCGCCAGGCCCAGCCACGGAGCCGGATCAAAGATCAACCCTCCCATGGCCAACGAGTCCGCTTGCGCCACCAGGATGACCTGCATCGCACCTCCCGCCCGGGCATTGTTCAAGCGTGTGCGTTGGAGCAGCCAGTACAGGCTCGGGTGGCTGGTGTGCAGAAACGCGCGGGTTGGATTGGGGGGCGGGGTCGCCTTGGGGGTGGGGTTCTTTTTTGCGGGAGCCGGAGTTGCCTTGGGAGGAAGCGGATTCGGATTTTTGGGAGGCGCTGACTTGGGATAAGCCAGCGGTTTGGGGGCGGGAGTCGGCGTCGGCACCAAGATCCGTTGGCGCAGTTCCGGCGGCAATTCCGTGACGGGCCCGATGAGGTATTCGCCGTTGGCTTCAAAAAGCGAAAACCGCACGCGATAGGCTTCGCTGTAGCGTTCCAGAACCTCGTCCCAGTCATCGGGGTGCACGATGTTGAGTTCGCCGACAATCAAGGCGCGCATGGCATCCACCCGTTGGCGCGCATTGCTTTCAAACACCCAGTCCAGGTCGAACCGGAACTGCGCGTCGAAAATCAAAATGAACACGGTCGCCAATACCGTGAGGTTCAGAAAGAACCAGATCAGGATCTTGGCGTAGAGCGGCAGAAACACATGGCTCTTCCCCGCGTCTTCCTGCGGCTGCGCCGTCTCCCGGTCTGTGGGTTCACTCTGCATCCGGGTTGATGAGCATGTAGCCGATGGCGCGCACGGTCTTGATGAAGCGCGGCGCTTTGGGATCGTCGCCCAGCTTGCGGCGCAAGGACCAAATGTGGACGTCGATGGAGCGGTCCATGCCGTCGTAGAGCCGCTCGCCGATCTCTTCGATCAACCGTTCCCGCGTCTTCACGCGGCCCCGGGCGCGGGCCAGGCTCAGCAGCAAATCAAATTCCAATGCCGTCAATTTGAGCGGCACCCCCTCCAGCAGGGCGATGCGCGAAGCCGGGTTGATGCGCAGCGGCCCGGCGGACCACTCGGGCTCCTCGCTTTGGACCTTGTCCATGACGGGACGTGCCACCCGGCGGCGGGTGACGACGCGCAGTCGGGCGAGCAATTCGCGGGAGGAGAACGTCTTGGGCAAATAATCGTCGGCCCCCATCTCCAGCCCGACAATCCGGTCGGTTTCGTCGCCCCGCGCGGTCAGCATCAGGATCGGCACATCGGAGCGGCTGCGGATGCGCCGCAACACCTCGTAGCCGTCCACGCCCGGCAACATCACATCCAGAATGACGGCATGGAAATCCTCCTCCAGCGCACGCGCCGCCCCCGCCACCCCATCGTGTTCCGCAACGACTTCGTAGCGCAGCGGCTTGAGATAATCGGCGATCAAAGCGCACAACTCCCGGTCGTCATCGACGATAAGGACTTTGAATTCGATGCCGGGAGGGGCTTGGGGTTGAGGGGAAACGGACATGAATCAGGGAATGCCTTAACGATTTCTTAACAATTTGGCGGGTTCGTCGAAATACAAACTTAACAATCCTTTTACAAATATATGCAAGAGAGGAATTCGTTTCCGCGGATTTTTCCCACTTCAAAGCTTAAAAATGAACCCATGAAGACAACCACCCTATACACCGCATTGGCCGCGCTGCTCCTCTTTGCTCCCTTCGCCCGCGCCCAGAATCCCGCGCCTGTTGACACTCCTTCCGATCGCATTGAGCAGTTTCGGCAGAAAATGAATGAATATCTGAAAACGGCGCTCAAGGTGAGCGATGAGGAATGGTCCGTCATCCAGCCGTTGCTCGAAACGGTGCAAACCAAGCAGCGGGAAACCCTTACGACCCGTTTCAGTTTTATGGGCGGCCGCCGCAATGGCGGGGATCGCCCGAACCGGCCCGACAGCAAGCCGGTTTCGCCCGAGACGGATTCGCTCAAAACAGCGCTTGAGACCGAGGGCTCCACGCCCGTCGAGATCAAATCCCGGCTGGAAGCGGTGCGCGCCGCCCGCAAAAAGGCGCTGGCCGAACTCGACCAAGCCCGGGAAGATCTGCGCAAGGTGCTCACGCAACGGCAGGAAGCCACCCTTGTGATGGTCGGCGTTCTGGAATAACTTCCCGCCTCAAAATAAAATCGATGCCTTCTGATCCCCCTCTTGTGGAACGGCCCGCTCTCCTGGCCCAGATGGTGGAGAACCGCCAGCTCTCCCCCAGCGATGCCGATGCTTTTGCGCGCCTTGGAGCCCCGGCGGAATCGGAGGCCGGGGTGTTGCAATGGCTGGCGGGCGAATACGGCCTCGCTTTTACCAGTCTCGATGAGGTCGATCTGGATCGCGCGCTGTCCGGGAAATTTCCCGCCCGCGTTTTGCTCAAGGAGGAACTGCTCCCGCTGCGGGAGGAGGATGGGCGGATCGAAATCGCGCTGAGCCGCCTTTTCGCTGAACCGGGCCTGGATTGCCTGAAGGCGTTCACCCACCTCGAACTGAAGCCGGTGCTCGCGCCCAGCGAGGCGGTGCAGCGCGAGATCAAAAAGCATCTCGGGGTCGGCGCGGACACCCTCAACCTGCTGGAGCAGGAGGAAGGTTTCCAGGTCGTCAACGACGATGCGAATGACGATCAGGATGTCGAAAAAGCGGCCGAAGACGCCTCGATCATCCGCTTTGTGAACCAGATTCTGAGCGATGCGGTTTCGCTGCGCACCTCGGACATCCACGTCGAGCCGTTTGAGCACGAATTGCGCATCCGCTACCGCATCGACGGCCTGTTGCAGGAGGTGCCGGTGCCCCCGCAGATCAAGCGCTTCCAGCCCGCCATCGTCTCGCGCATCAAAATCCTGAGCAACCTGGACATCGCCGAGAAACGCGTGCCGCAGGACGGGCGCATCAAGATCCGCATCAAAAACACCGAGATCGATATCCGCGTTTCGGTGATCCCGATGCTGCACGGCGAAGCCGTCGTGCTGCGTTTGCTGCGCCAGAGCGGCGGGCTGATCGGATTGGAAGGCTTGGGAATGGCCGAGCGCGACCGCCGGATTTTCGAGCGCGTGCTGGAGATGCCCCACGGGATCGCGCTTGTCACCGGCCCGACCGGCAGCGGCAAAACCACGACCCTTTACAGTGCGCTCACGCAGATCAACGACGCGGTGCGCAAGATCATCACCATTGAGGACCCGGTGGAATACCAGCTCAAGGGGATTAACCAAATCCAGGTGGTGGAAAAAGCCGGGATGACCTTCGCGCGCGGCTTGCGGGCCATTTTGCGGCATGACCCGGATGTGGTGCTGATCGGCGAAATTCGCGACCGAGAGACCGCGCAAATCGCCGTGCAGGCGTCGCTCACCGGGCACATGGTTTTCTCCACCCTGCACACCAACGACGCGCCGGGCGCGCTCACCCGGCTCGTGGACATGGGGGTGGAACCGTACCTCGTCGCCTCTTCGCTCGAAGCCGTCATGGCCCAGCGGCTCGTGCGCGTGCTCTGCCCGGAGTGCAAGGAGGTGGACTGTTCGGACCGCACCCAGGCGTTGCGCGACCGCGTGGAGGCGCTCAGCAAGGCAACCATTTATCGCGCCGTCGGCTGCAAGGAATGTCGCATGACCGGCTACACCGGGCGGCAGGCGCTCTTTGAATTGATGACCATCACCCCCCCGATCCGCCAAGTCCTCCTGCGCGGCGGATCGAGCGTGGAGATCAAGGAAATCGCGCGACGCGACGGCATGCGCACGCTGCTCGAAGACGGCTGGCGCATCGTTTGCAACGGCACCACCACCCCGGCGGAAGTCCTGCGGGTTTCCAAAGACGAAGACGCGGCTTTTGCCGCCGAATAACCGTTCCCCATGGCCACCTTCGAATACAAAGCGATCCAAGCCAACGGCGCATCCTGCGAAGGCCGCGTGGACGCGGGCGGCCGCCAGGAAGCCATGCGCTTGATTGAGGCGCGCGGCCTCACCGCGTTGCGCATCAGCGAAGTGATCGCCTCTGCATCCCAAGCCGGGGCAAAGCCCGCGCCAGCCGCAGGAAAATGGGGTTTCCCCCAATCCACGCGCGTCTCGTTCGAGGCGCTGGAGGATTTCACGCGCTCGCTCTCCAGCCTGCTCACCGCGGCGGTGCCGCTCAGCCGCGCCCTGACGATCCTGTACAAGGAAGCCTCCAATGCCGCCGCCGGAACGAAGTGGCGCGAGTTGCATGATTCTGTCATCGACGGCGTCTCCCTGGCCGACGCCATGAGCCGTTCGCCCGACGTTTTCCCCCGCGTCTATGTGGCGATGGTGGAAGCGGGAGAGGCGGGCGGGTTTCTCGATGTCGTTTTGGCGCAGATCGCCGATTTCCAGGCACAGGAAAAAGAGCTGCGCGCCAAGGTGCTCGCCGCCTTGATTTATCCGACCGTGATCCTGCTGCTCGCCATCGGAGCGGTGATCTTCCTGATGGTTTTTTTCATCCCGCGCTTCCAGACGCTCTTCGCGGGTTTCAACGCGGCGCTGCCCTTGATCACCCAGGTGATCATTGGGATCAGCCACGCGATGCGCGCGTACGGCCTTTATATGGCGGCGGGAATCGCGGCGGCTTTTTATTTTGGCAAAAGCTGGATCACGAGCGAAGAGAACCGCCGCAAATGGGAAGCCGTGTTGCTGCGCCTGCCGGTTGTCGGCCCGCTCGCGGCGCAGCTTGCCATGGCGCGCTTTTGCCGGATGCTCGGCACGTTGCTGGGTGCGGGCGTGCCGCTCATGAACGGCCTGAGCGTCGCCCGGCGCTCGCTGGGGTACCAGACGCTGATTGACTTGATCGCCGATTCCACCGAACGGGTTTCCAAGGGCGAACCGCTTGCCGCCGCGCTGGCGGATTGCCGCGCGCTCTTTCCCGGTTCCACGCTTGAAATGATTTCCGTCGCCGAGGAAAGCGGGCGGCTGGACAAGGAACTTGTGCGCCTGGCGGCCACGACGGAAGTCACCCTCGACCGCCAGTTGAAGACTGCGGTTTCCCTCGCCGAACCGCTCCTGCTCTTTTTGATCGCCGCTGTGATCGGCGTGATTTTCGTGGGGATGGTCATCCCCATCTTTACCATCCAAGACTACATCAAATAATCCAAAGTAATACATATGAAAATCCCATCCCAACATATCCGCCGCAGACAAGGCTTCACCCTCGTCGAACTGCTCCTGGTGATGATGATCATCGCCACCCTTGCAGCCATCGTCATTCCGAAATTCGCAGGCCGCAGCGAGCAGGCGAAAGTCACCGCCGCCCAGGCCCAGATCTCCAGCATTGCGATGGCGCTCGATTCGTTTGAGGTGGATTGCGGTTACTACCCCAAGAACGGCAGCCTGAATGCGCTCATCGAACAGCCCACCGACGCCTCGGGCTGGAAGGGCCCCTACCTGAGCAAAGGCATCCCGCTCGACCCCTGGAAGAACCCTTACGTTTACGAGTTTCCCGGCAAACACAATCCCAACGGATATGACTTGATGTCCGCGGGACCGGATGGCCGGGCGGGCACGGACGATGACATCAATAATTGGGATGCCAACAAGAAATGACAGAGCCCGCGTCTCGCAGGCATTTACCCTGGTCGAACTGATCCTCGTGATGCTCCTCCTGGCAACCCTTCTGGCGCTTTCGGCTCCCACCATCTTGCACTCCTTCAAGCAGCGCGACTTGGAAAAGGAGGCGACGCAACTGCTCGCTGTGACGGAGTATGCGCGCAGCGAAGCAGTCTCCCAAGGCGTGCCCATGACTGTTTGGGTTCGACCCGAAACCGGGGAATTCGGCGTCCAGGCCAGCGACGGTTATGACGGGGAGGAGACGCGCGAGAAAACTTATACGCTCGGCGCGAATGTGCATTTTGATCCGGTGGATGCCGCCGCAGACCAGAACGGCCACACCCTCGTGGCGATATTCGACCCCGAGGGCACCCTCGACCCGGAGAGCAGCGTCGCCGCGATGCGGCTTGTCAACCGCGCCGAATCGGGCATTTCCGTTGAGCAGACCGACGATGGCTGGGGCTACGAGATCGTGAAGGAGGAGCCATGAAGAAAAGCGGCGCCTTCACTTTCGTCGAGATCCTTGCGGCGCTGGTTTTTCTGGCGATCCTCGTCCCGGCTGTGCTGGAAGGGATCACTCTGGCCAGCCGCGCCTCTGTGATCGCCGAACGCAGCGCGCTCGCCACCGAACTCGCCCAGAACAAGCTCGGCGAACTCACCCTCAACGACCAATGGGCCACGGGGGAAACACGGGGCGACTTCGGCGAAGACTGGCCGGGCATGCGCTGGGAGGCCACGCAATCCACCTGGGAGATGGACGCAATGTCGGTGCTGACCCTGGAGGTTTTCTTCCAGGTCCAAGGACAGAAAAAAAGCGTCAGCCTGAGCACACTCGTGAACTCGAACACGACCGGCACCACTTCAACCAGCTCGAGCACGGGCTCAACGAACTG
>CAIYQA010000183.1 GCA_903928175.1 uncultured Spartobacteria bacterium
CGAAGCCCCTCGCGGACAATCATGTGATCTTCAGCAAGCAGGACGGTGATTTGCTTTGAGGAGTTCATAAGGATGTCTATTTCTTGGTGCGGATATTGAATGGGACATGGGCCTGGACGGTGGTGCCCTTGCCTGGTGCGGATTCAATGCTGAAGCTGCCGCCAACCATCTCCACCCGTTCCCTCATGCCGATCAGGCCGAGGCGTCTGTTCTTTCTTGCGGTAAGCATCCGTTCGACATCAAAGGCTTTGCCGTCGTCAGTGATCTTCATGCAAACCGCAGATGGAAGTTTCTTGATCTGCACCTTCACCACAGTGGCCTGGGCATGTTGGGCGACATTGGAGAGCGCGGCTTGGGCGACGCGAAATAGCACTGTTCGTTTCGTGCTGTTTAATTGCTCAACCCCGGCAAAGGCCGTGAACTGGATGTGGATGCCGGTGCGCTTTGTAAAGTCTTTCATGTAGGAATGGAGCGCAGGGATGATCCCAAGGTCATCCAGCACTGTGGGACGTAGTTCCAGAGCAAAACGGTGCACAATTTTCACCGACCGTTCGATAAGACGCTGGGTGCTGGCAATCCTTTTTGAGAGCCCTTTGGCGCTGATTGCAGCCTCCATCTTTAGGGCATCCAGATGAACATTGATGCCCGCCAGGGTTTGGGCGATTTCATCATGCAACTCACGACTGATCTCCTTTCGTTCCTCTTCCTGAGCCAGAAGAACTTGGCGGGATAAATCCCGCAATTGTTCCTGCATCTGGCGCGACTGCTCCGACAAGAGCTTGTGGTGCTGTTCGCTCTTCTTAAGGGCAATCTCAGCGGCCTTGCGCTGGGAGACTTCCTTCTTCAACTGCCGGTTCGATTCAGCTAACTCATCGGTGCGTTGGCGCAATGTGACGACTTGTTTCTTCAAGCTGACATTAACCTCCATCACAGCACGGTGCGTTTTCTCGATCGGTGTGATCGCCTCGGCAAAGAACTTCTCCGCCCGTGCAAGCATCCCGTCTCTGATTTTGAATGAGTTGGCCGGCATCGAAAGCGTACTTAGAGCTTGTTCGTGAATCCTGGCAAGGTCCAGCGTCTGCAACCCGATGGCCAAAGTTCTGCATCCCAGTTCACAAGCCGCAGACAAATCCGCATTCGGCCCTTGCTTGAGATGAGCTCGCAATGCCGCCAGGTAACTCTCTGACAAGCTGGTTAACTTTGTTTTCATAATATATTTAAATTCACGCCCCGTCATGGAAGCGACCCCGGTTGCACTACGCCACCCACTGCGACGTGAGCCTTCGACGGCGAGCTGCAAATTTTCAGTATCAATATCGAGCCACCGCCTTCGTTTGTCTATGGGGTGAAACCCTACCTCCCTGCTTCGTAAATAACCTCAAAATCTCCGGTAGGGTTACACCCCATAGAGAATAACCGGACATCGCATAACCTATCCGTAGTGACAAACGCAGGAAACACCAACACAAACCGCAAAATGAAAACAATCAATTTACTCTCGACAACAGAAAACACCACCCGATTCATCCTCGCCGCATCCATCGTATGCGCGCTGACATTCACAGCCTGTGAGCGCAAGACAACGGCCGAGGAGTCGACCGCGCCCGTCACCCCGGTTACTACGCTAACCGCAGAACCGATCGCAAAAACACGGACTTTTGAGACGGCTCGCCTTGGCGGAGCAATCGACAGGTTCGAAAAAACTCCGACCGTGGAGAATCAGGCATCGGTAAAATTGGCTTTTGCAGAACTCGACGGCGAAATCGCAGAACTCGAATTGCGGGTGGCCAAAACCAATGGTAATGCTCGCGCGGAAGCGGCGGCAAAGTCAGCCAATCTCAAAAAATATCGCGACGCCGAGATGGTTCGCTTTACAAAAGCCCGGATCGGCACGGCATTTGAAATGCCCCCACTTACTGACAGCCGTAGCGGTGCGCAAAAAGTGAAAAACACGGCAGTAAAGGTTGGGGACACAATTGAGGACGGTGCCGAGAAAGTCGGAAAAACCCTCGAAAAGGGCGCCAAAAATACCGGCGAGGCTATCAAGGAAGCGACACA
>CAIYQA010000184.1 GCA_903928175.1 uncultured Spartobacteria bacterium
ACCGCCCCATGTACCCGGAAAACAGGAGCAGGCCTGAAGGGCCGCACCATCCAACCGTGCAAAGCAATAGTGCGGGCCTACAGCCCTCTTTCCTTCTTCGCGGTAAGTCCTTGGGCGTTGCCCAAGGCTGGTATAGCTAGCGCCGTTGGCGCTCAGGTAAACCACTTTTAATCACGCCCCCTCCATGCTAAAAAAACTCCTTCCGATATCCCTCCTCTTCAGCTTTCTCACGGGCGAAGTTCTGAGTGCAGCAACTTTGCTCGAAAAACTCCGCTGCGAGGGGTTGGAAAACCCGCTCGGGATCGATGCTCCACAGCCCGGGCTCTCGTGGATGCTTTGCTCCGACGAGCGGGGCCAGAGGCAGACGGCTTGCCAGATTCTGGTGGCTTCCTCCCCGGAGAAGTTGTCCCACAACGAGGGGGACCTGTGGGACAGCGGACGCATCGAAGGGGAGCAATCGGTTCGGGTGCCGTATGCGGGAAAGTCCTTGGCTTCGGATCGGGAATATTTCTGGAAAGTGCGGATTTGGGATGTCAAAAACCAACCGACGGCTTGGAGCCCGGCAGGCAAATGGCACTCGGGGTTGCTGGCCCAAGAGGATTGGAAGGCGTCCTGGATCAGCGCTTCCAAATGGTTCTCCCCCAACCGGGAGGGATGGTTTACGACAGGTACGGAAACGGACGATGTCGGCGCCTGGGTCCGGGTGGATTTGGGCCAGTCGGTGCCGATTGATAAAATCCGTTTGCTGGCCAGTGGCACGGATTCCTTTCCCGTCCGGTTCCGGGTGGAGGCAAGCGAGGATTACGAGTTTGCCTCTTCTTCCCAAGTACTTTTGGACCAGAGCAAGGAAGATTTCTCGTTCACCAGTCCAGGGGTGGATACCAGGAAAGTCGCGCTGGCTGTGGGCTATCAAAAGAACGCCCCCACGATAAGTCCCGGGGAAAAACCCGTGGTGGCCCGTTTTGTGCGGGTGTGGGTGTTGAAATCGCCGGTATCCAAGCTGTTCACGAGCATGGCGGCCGCGCAGTTGAAGAACTCCAAAAAGAATCAAAAGAATGCCGATCCGAATGCCTCCCCACTCCGTTACCAGAGCAAGATCCGGCAGTTGGAGGTCTGGAGTGGCGGACGCAACGTGGCGCTATATCGGCCCGTGACTGACGCGGGTTCCTATGCCAGCACCGCGCTGCTGGTGGACGGGATGCCCTCGGCGGAGATGGGCGAGCGTTGTCCGGCCGATGCCATCCCGCTGAACCAGTCGCCGATGCTGCGCAAGAGTTTCCGCATTGAAAAACCGGTGAAACGGGCCGTGCTCTATTATGCGGCCCACGGGATGGTGGATCTGAGCCTGAACGGAAAGAAAATCGACGACACGCTGCTCGGGCCGCCTTTCACCGATTATACCAAGCGGATCCTGTATCGGGCCGTGGACACCACGGGCCTTCTTGCCTCGGGCGAAAACGTCATTGGCGCGGTATTGGGCAACGGCTTTTTCAGTCCCCCCGGGCAAGGCCATGGTGGGCGCAGCGGCGGCTACGGGCCGCCCCGTTTCCTGGGACAGATCGAACTGGAATTTGCCGATGGAACCCGGGAGCGCATTCTCACCGATGCCAGCTGGAAATGGGCCCCGAGCGAGGTAGTCAAAAATGATCTTTGGCAAGGTTACGCAGAAGATCGGCGCCTTGCCCAGCCCGGGTGGGATCGCCCGGGATTCGTGGACACCCAGTGGCGCGCGGCGGCGGTGATGGAACCGCTGGCAGGCAAGTTGATCGCCTCGCTTATTCCGCCCATCCGCGAGTTGGGACAGTTGAAGCCCGTGCGCGTCGAGAGCGACACCGCTTTTTTTGAGGTCTATTCGGCGGGTTGGCCCCGGTTGCGCATTGAGCATGGCAAACCCGGGCAGATCATTTCCTTTGAAGGTGATCAAATGCCTGCGAGTAGTTTCACCCTGGCCCAGGAAGGGCCTGCGGTTCTGGAGCCGCGGTTCCTTTGGGGGTCAGGTCCGCTGAAAGTTCGGGTCAAAGGGCTGGGCGAGCCGCTCAATGCCCAGCAGATCTGCCTGGCGCGCGTGGGTGCCGATCTGCCCAGAGCGGGCGGGTTCCATTGCTCCAATCCGTGGCTGAATGAACTGCATGACGCGGTCCTGCGCACGCACATGAACTACAACCTGGATAATCCGATGGATCCCATGCGCGAGAAGCAGGCATGGACCCAGGACGTGGAAGGCTTTTTCAATTCCGCGGTCTATTTGAGCCAAGTCGAGGAGTGGTACCGGAAATGGTGGAACGACATGGCCGACAACCAGCAGCCGGATGGCATCATTGGCGCGGTGGAACCCATTATTGGACGCTACGCCAAGGAGTGGAACTCGCCTTGGTGGAGCGGGGTGCTGGTCTGGTTGCCGTGGGAACATTACCTCTACTATGGCGACCGCCAGTTGTTGGAGACCGCCTACGAGCCGATGCGCCGCTACGTCGATTTCCTGGAGCGATTGGCGGCCTGCGGCGCCGGCTCCAAAGCGTTGTTTTATTATCCGGACACGACCTTCTTTGCCGATCCCGTGGCGGCCAAGGAGCGGATGCTGGTCTGGAGCGGGGCGGGAGATTGGATGAACCCCAAGCCGGCGGAAGCAGGCCCCTCGCAACTGCGGGACATGGCGGGGTGGTATTATTACGCCAAGATCGTCGCTCAAACGGCGGCGATGTTGGGCAAGTCCCAAGAAGCGGCCCACTACACGACGATGGCCGAGGATGTCCGGCAGCGGACCAACGCAAAGTTTCTGGATACCGGCACCGGACTTTATGCCAAGGCGCCGAAAAGCCAATCGGCGCAGATCCTGCCGCTGGCGCTCGGGTTGGTTCCGGAGGAGTTGAAGCCGCTCACCCACCAGCGATTGTTGGAGGCCATCAAGGCACAGAACGACCACCACTGCTGCGGGTTTGTGTCGCTCACCTATCTCATAAAAAGCCTTACCGAATCCTACGACTCGGTGCTTCTCAACCGGATCGTCAACCAGAACGATTTTCCGAGCTGGAAAACGCTTATGCACGACGGCGTGCTCTTTGAAACCTGGAAGGGTCAATACGCCCAGATGCCCGCCTGTGGTGGGGCGATCGGTCGCTGGTTCTACGAGGCGGTGCTCGGCATTCGGCCCGATCCCGCGGGCCCGGGCTTCAAGCGGTTCATCCTCGCTCCCCAGCCCGATCCGGCCACGGGTCTCACCGAGGCTGAGGGCTTTTATGATTCCCCCTACGGGCGGATTGTCTCGAAATGGAAACTCCGGGGCAACGAGTTGCAGATGGAAATCGAAGTCCCAGCCAACACCATGGCCAGCGTCCGCATTCCGACCCCCAAGCCCCATGAGGTGAAAGAGGGCGATCGCCCCTTGGCACAATCAGCGGGCGTGAAGGTGCTGCGGCATGAACCGGAAGCGCTCTGGCTGGAGGTCAGCGGCGGACGGTATCACTTCGTGGCTGCTCCCGTTGCGGGACGGTAATTAGAGCATTTTCGTTTGACGTTGTCGCATTGATTGTGCGCTGAAAGCGCAAGGGAAACCAGCCCAGGGCAGAGCGCAGCGTCGCCCTGGGTGCCGCGCAACAACCGGTTGCGCCCTGCAAGGGCGCTGGTAAGGGGGAGC
>CAIYQA010000185.1 GCA_903928175.1 uncultured Spartobacteria bacterium
AATGTCTTGAGATATGGCTCACCGAACACGTCCGTTCTCAGCGCCAGATGTATCCTTTACAGGAAGGAAAAGAAAGAAAAAAAACCAAAATGAGCAGGGTTTCTTTTGGCTGGAAATATTCCAGAAAGCACCCCCCGAGAGGCCGATTCCCTTATAGCCCGTGGCGGCGGCGCCATTCGTTGCGATAGTCGCCCATCAATGCGATGATGCCATCGCGCACCTGGAAGAGCCGCGTGTGCAGTTGGCGGCGCCGGTGGGAACTCAGCTTCGCTTCCTCGGCAAAGATCAGGTTGGCGTCGATGGCGTTGCTGATGGCTTTGAGCGCCCGTTTGAGATACGCGATGGTCATCCCGATCTCCTCCGCATCGTCATCGCTCAGGGCGGCGGCCAGTTTTGCGCTCGCGACGGCGCTGTTGGTGGCGAGCTTGACTGCGGCGGGGTGGTTTTGCAGTTCTTCCTGTCCGTCGAAGATCTGGTCGATCCATACCGTCAACGCAAAGCTCGCCTGGTAAAGCGGGTGAAGCTCAAAGCTCTCCGGGATGCCCTCGATCTCCTCCTCGTCTTCGGCCACTTCCTCCTCCTCTGCAAAAGCGGAATCTTCGCTGCTGGCCTCGAACGAAAGCTCGCTCCAATCGAAATCTTCGCCTTCCACGGGATGCGGCCAGCCCATTTCCCGCGCAATGATCTGGTCGCGGTCGGGGTCATCCACGTATTTCTCAAGCAACTCCATATACCTCTCGGTTTTGAGGTCTTGCTGCTGGAGAAAACGCTCCCAATCATACTCGTCCCACATTTTTTCGGGCTCGTTCTTTTCGGGCATACAAGATTAGTTAGGGCGGTTTTCCGGTTTGCGCAAATTTTTTGTGGGGTTCTTTCCAAACATCTTTATCAATTCATGGAATCCCCTAAAAATCGGCTTCCGTATTCCTCATAAAAACCGTGTTTCCGCAGTTGACTTGAGGGCGGGTTCGGCCATTGATCTCCCTGTGCACCCTTTTTCCTCCCTCACGCTGTTCCAGGTCTTCGCGTTTGTTCTGGGCGCGGTGATCGGTTCCTTCCTCAATGTCGTGATTTACCGGATCCCGGTCGGGCTCGGGCTCAACGAGCCCAAGCGCTCCTTCTGCCCGCATTGCAAGGCGCAGATTCCGTGGACCCAGAACCTCCCGATGGTTTCCTGGCTGCTGCTGCGCGGAAAGTGTGCGCAATGTGGCGGGCGGATCGCCTTCCGTTATTTCGCGGTGGAACTGTTGACGGCGGTGCTTTTTTTGGTGATCTGGAACCAGTGCCTGGAGGCCGGGACGATGCACTTCATCCTTCCGCTTTGGACGCTGGTGGGCCTCCTGATCGCCGCGACTTTTATCGATCTGGATCATTTTATCATCCCCGACGAACTGACGCTCGGGGGCACGGCGGTGGGATTGCTTTTCAGCCTGGCGATCCCGCAGTTAATGGGTCAGGAGTCGCACTGGATGGGGCTGCTCTGGTCGGCGGTGGGTGCCGGTTCCGGGTACCTGCTGCTCTGGGGCGTGGTGGAAGCCGGCAAACTGGCGTTCGGCAAAAAAAAACTCACCTTTGATCCCCCGGCGGAGTTCCAATGGACCCGGCAGGGAGACGACGCGGAATTCGCCGTGGATGGCGAAAAGATGCTCTGGAGCGATATTTTTTCGCGGGAAAAGGACCAACTCATCATGGAAACCGAGGAGCCTCGCGCGGACGATCAGCCGCTGGAGGGGGCGACGACGCTCCGTTTTTTTTACAACCGGCTCGTCCTGCCGGGCCGCGACGTTTTTCTGGACACCTTGGCGACGGTTTCGGGCAAGGTCCGTTCCATCGTGGTGCCCCGGGAGGCGATGGGTTTTGGGGATGTGAAATTCATCGCGTGTATCGGCGCGTTCCTGGGCTGGAAAGCGGTGTTGTTCACCATCGGCTCGGCTTCGGCGATTGGCGCGGTGGCCGGGTTGGGGCTGATTTTGGCGGGACGGCGCGATGCCTCGGGGCGCATTCCGTTCGGGCCGTATCTGGCGATGGGCGCCTTGCTTTGGATCGTCGCGGGTCCGGCGTTGATCGAATGGTATGCCGGGTTCTTTCGCCCGGAATTGCCGCTGTATTAGAGCATTTTCGGTTGACGTTGTCGCATGGATTGTGCGCTGAAAGCGCAAGGGAAACCAGCCCAGGGCAGAGCGCAGCGTCGCCCTGGGTGCC
>CAIYQA010000186.1 GCA_903928175.1 uncultured Spartobacteria bacterium
CGCCGGGATCGTGCTCACCTTGGCGGGCGCCTGGCTCAAGCTTCGGCAGGAACATCTGGCCCAACCGGGCGCTCTTGCCGGCATGCTGACGATTGATCTTCTGCGGCCCCGCGACCGCAAAATTCTCGTCGCGTTCCTGCTTGCCAGCGTGGGATTTCTTTTTTTCACAGCGCTCGGCAGCTATCAAACCTATCATTATACCGAGACGGTGCAGTTCTGCGGCCAGGCGTGCCATGTGCCCATGGATCCGGAGTTTGTCACCTCGCAGCAATCTCCTCATGCGCGGGTGGAATGCGTCGCCTGCCATGTCGGCCCGGGAGCTGTGGCTTATTTTAAGACGAAGATCAATGGCGTGCGCCAGCTTTACCACACCCTGCTGGGGGATTTCGACCGCCCGATCCGCCTCACCGCCGCCAAGCAGCGGCCCGCCCAGGAAACCTGCGAGCAATGCCATTGGCCCCAGAAATACACCGGCCCGATGGACCGCACGCTTCGCCATTTTTTGTCTGACGAAAAGAACACGCCCTTCAGTGTGCGGCTCCTGCTCAATGTGGGCGGCGGCGATCCCGCAAGCGGTCCGGTGGGCGGCATCCACTGGCACATGAATCTCGGGAATAAAATCGAGTATATTTCTCCCGACGAGACACGGGCCAAAATCCCGTGGATCCGTTTCACCACCGATAAAGGGGTGAAAACGGAATACCGCGCCCCGGATTTCAAGGATGATCCTGCAAAATATGCGATCCACACGATGGACTGCATGGACTGCCACAATCGCCCGTCCCATCGATTCCGCACGCCGAATGATGCCGTGGACCACGCGCTCGCCAATGGGCAGATCGATGCGAAGATTCCCTGGGTGAAAGCAAAAGTCGTCGAGGCGCTGGCCGGGACCTATGCGACCAAACCCGAGGCCCTTCAGAAGATCGACGCCTCATTGCGCGCCGCTTACCCCGGGCGCTCGGATGTGGGTGCGATCATCGCCCAGGCTCAAACCATTTACAGCGCCAACTTCTTCCCCGAGATGAAGGCGGATTGGCGCGTGCATCCCGATAACCTGAGCCACAAAGAGTGGAACGGCTGCTTCCGTTGCCACGACGGGCAGCACAAGGCTGCCGACGGCAAAACCACGGTGAAGGCGAGCGATTGCAAATCGTGCCATTTGATCCTGGCGCAGGGGAATGATGAGGAGATTTTGAAGCTCAATGCAAAGGGGTTCGATTTCATTCACATCGACGCGGAGTATTCCGATTTCTCCTGCTCGGACTGCCACACCGGCGCCACCCCGAAATAGTGCTCCAGTGAAGGTTCTGCTGGGTTTCCCTGAAAGGAAAAGCGGCAGATTGCAACGCCTGAGCAACCGAGGTTCAAATCCTCGCAACGGGTGGTCAAGGCACAGCGATTTATCACTGGTGGCACAGGTTGAACGTGATTACGATTTTTTGATCAACTTCCTTTCAGTATGCCCAAATCCTCCAAAATTCCGCGAACTTCTCCCCTTGAATCCTTGTTTAGTCCCCAACGCGTGGCGGTCATCGGCGCATCAGAGTCGCCCGGCAGCGTGGGGCGGACGGTGTTTGAAAACCTGCTTGCCGGTGCGCTGCGTGAAGTTGTTTATCCAGTAACACCCAAGAACCCGGAGGTGTTCGGGGTGAAGGCTTACCAAAAGGTGGGCGATATTCCTGAAGCGATTGATCTGGCGGTGATCGTAACTCCTTCCAAAACCGTTCCCGGAATTATTACAGAGTGTGTCAAGGCGGGCATTCCCAGCGCCGTCATCATTTCGGCGGGCTTCAAGGAGAACGGCCCGGACGGGATCGAGTTGGAGCGCCAGATCCTTGAGAACGCAGCCGGAAAGATGCGGATCATCGGGCCGAACTGTTTGGGGGTCATGGTTCCCCACCGGGGATTCAACGCCACTTTTGCCGCAGCCATTGCGCGGCCCGGCAATGTTGCATTTCTCAGCCAAAGCGGCGCCCTCTGCACGGCCATTCTCGATTGGAGTTTCAGCAAGAACGTTGGGTTTAGCGTCTTCGCTTCGCTGGGGTCAATGCTGGATGTGGACTGGGGCGACCTCATTACCTGGCTGGGTCACGATCCTCATACCGAGAGCATCGTGATGTACATGGAAACCATCGGAGACGCGCGGGCGTTTCTCTCAGCGGCGCGCGAGGTGGCGCTCACCAAGCCCATTGTGGTCATCAAAGTGGGGCGCACGGAGCAGGCTTCCAAGGCTGCGGCTTCGCATACAGGCTCGCTTACCGGAAATGATGAGGTGCTCGATGCCGCTTTCGAGAGGGCAGGGGTGCTGCGCGTGAATACCATTGCGGAATTGTTCGACTTGACCGAGGCCTTGAGCAAGCAGCCGCTTCCCAAAGGCCCGCGCCTGGCGATTGTCACCAATGCCGGAGGCCCGGCGGCGTTGTCCACCGATGGGCTCGTCATGGCCGGCGGAAAAATCGCCGAGCTCTCTCCCGAAGCGTTCGCCTCGTTCAACTCCATCCTGCCACCCTTTTGGAGCCACGGAAACCCGGTCGATATTTTGGGGGATGCCAATGCGGAGAAATACGCGAAGGCGGTGGAAATTGTCGGCAAAGAGACGATGAACGACGGGGCGCTCGTGATCCTGACGCCGCAGGCGATGACCGAAGCGACCGCCACGGCGGAACGTTTGAAATGCCTGGCGCGGACGGAGAATAAACCGCTTTTTGCAAGCTGGATGGGCGGACCCGGAGTGAAGGAAGGGGAAACGATTCTCAATGAGGCGGGCATTCCGACGTTCCCGTACCCCGACACGGCGGCGCGTACTTTTTGTGCGATGTGGCGCTATTCCGATCATCTGCGGGAAATTTACGAGACGCCGACGCTGGCGGCCGATTGCGAGGTGACGCCGGAAACGCGGGAGGCGGTCCGCAAGACGCTTGAAAAGGTGCGGCAAAGTGGAAGAACGATTTTGACGGAGGTGGAAGGGAAGGAAATTTTGGGAGCGTATGGGCTTCCTGTTGTGCCGACCCAAGTCGCTTTCAATGAGAATGAGGCGGTGGGGATTGCGCAGGGGATTGGCGGCCCGGTGGTCGTGAAAATCCACTCGGAAACGATTACGCACAAGACGGATGTGGGCGGGGTGAAGCTGAATTTGCGCGACTCGGAATCGGTCCGCCAAGCCTGGCGGGAGATCAAGGAATCCGTCACTGCCAAAGGGTTGGCCGAGGATTTTCTGGGCGTGACCGTGCAGGCGATGGTGTCGTTTTCGAGTAGCTACGAATTGATTCTGGGCAGCAGCACCGATCCGCAATTTGGCCCGGTGCTGCTTTTCGGTACCGGCGGTCAGCTCGTGGAAATTTTCAAGGACCGGGCCCTGGGATTGCCGCCCTTGAACAGCACGCTGGCGCGCCGCCTGATGGAACGCACCCGCATTTATGAGGCTTTGAAAGGGGTGCGCGGGCGCAAGGCGATCAATCTCGACGCTTTGGAGCAGCTTGTGGTGCGCTTCAGTCATTTGGTGGCCGAGCAACCGTGGATCGCCGAAATCGACATCAACCCGCTGCTGGTTTCGCCGGAAGGGTTTGTGGCGCTGGATGCCCGCGTGGTGGTGCACGGGCTGGAAGTTGCCGCGCCCATCCCACCGGCGATCCGGCCGTATCCGACAGAGTATGTCACGCAGCACACGCTCCGGGACGGTCGGACGGTCACGGTCCGCCCCATACGGGCTGAAGATGAGCCTTTGCTGGTGGAATTCCACCGGAGCCTCAGTCAGCGCAGTGTGAGTCACCGTTATGGCCGGGAGTTGGCTTTGGATGATCGGATCGACCACAAGCGGCTCGCCCGAGTCTGCTTCAATGACTACGACCGGGAGATCGCGCTTGTGGTGGATCGTCATATTCCCGATTCGCAAGAGCATGAAATCCTCGGAGTCGGTCGGTTGATCAAGCTGGCTGGAGGCAATGAAGCCGAGCTTTTCCTTGTCATCAGCGACAAATGGCAGAGCCAGCAGCTTGGCACCCGTTTGGTGGAGCTGCTGCTCGAAGTCGGGCGCGCGGAACGGTACAGCCGGATCACGAGTCATTTTCTGCCGGATCATTCCGCGATGCGCTATTTGCTGGAGAAAGCTTGTTTCGCGATCCGCAGCATCCCGGGCTCGGAGGAATGCGAAGCGGTGCTGGAGCTGTCTTAGCAGAGCGCACGGGAAGGGCAGGCCTGGCTGACGAGAAACGGCACCTGCCCATTGACCTGTGCCAACGAAGAGCTACACTTTGCTATGCCCGCACGTAGTGGCAGCCAATCGCACGTTTTTTGACCGCCGCTTTTCCTCATTCATGAACACTCATTTTTCCAGCGCTCCGGGCAACCCCTCCGTGCAACCCGTTTCCTCCGGAAGCCGTGAACGTTTTCTTGCCGCCGCCCGGTGCACTCCCGTGGATCGCCCCCCGATGTGGTTAATGCGCCAGGCGGGACGATCCCTGCCGGAATACCGCGTGCTGAAGGAAAAGCATTCGTTTACTGAAATCGTCCAAACCCCGGAGTTGGCGGCGGAAGCCACGCTCCAGCCGATTCGCCGGTTCGGGTTCGATGGGGCAGTTTTGTTCAGCGATATCCTGGTCGTGCCGGAAGCGATGGGCCAGCCGTATCATTTCCGGGAGGGGGGCGGCATCGAAATGGAATTTCTCATCCGATCTGCGGAAGACATCCGCCGCCTGGATCACCGCCGGGTGACGGACCGTTTGCAGTATGTTGCCCAAGCCCTCAGGCTCATCAAACCCGAGATGAATGGCCGCGCCGCGTTGCTCGGTTTTGCGGGTTCCCCCTGGACGCTCGCAAATTTCATGATCGAGGGATCGAGCGGTCCCGGTTCCACTTTGTCCAAGGCGCTCTACTATTCCGAGCCGGGTTTGTTTACGGAACTGATGGAGAAGCTCACGCTGGCTGTGGCGGAATTTTTGAAAATGCAAATCGACGCAGGCGCGGATGCCCTGCAAATTTTTGACAGCCTGGGCGGGCATCTCGCCGCCAGCGCGTATGAAGAGGCCTCGGGCCGGTGGATACGCCAAATCATCGCACAACTTGGAGGCCGGGCGCCGGTGATCCTTTTCGCCAAAGGAGTGCATGGACAATGGGATGCGCTTGCGGCCACCGGCGCGAATATTTTAAGCGTGGACTGGACGCAATCGCTGGCGAAAATCCGCGCTCTGCTGCCGGAGCATGTGGGCGTGCAAGGCAATCTGGATCCCGCATTGCTTTCCACCACGCCCGAAATTGTTGCCGCCGAGACCCGGCGCATTCTCCGCGACATGGCCGGGGTGAAGGGGCATATTTTCAACCTCGGCCACGGGGTTCCACAGCTGGCAAAACTCGAATGTATTGAGGCGCTCGCGGAGAGCGTCCGTAATTTTGCATGAGCACCTTGCAAGTCGATCTCGAACTCATCCGGAAATACAATGTGGCGGCCCCGCGCTACACCTCGTATCCCCCGGCCACGCATTTTGTTGAGATGCCGGGGCGGGAGATTCTCGAGCGGATGAGGGCGCATTCCGGTTCTCCCAAGGACCTCTCGCTCTATTTCCATCTCCCGTTCTGCTATTCGCTTTGCTGGTATTGCGGCTGCACGACAGTGATCACCTCCAACCAGAGTGCAAGCGCGCAGTATCTGGAATATCTCGGTCGCGAACTGGCGATCCTGGCTCCGCTGATTGGCCGGGAACGCAAGGTGGTGCAGTTGCATTTCGGCGGCGGGACGCCGACCTTCTTGCTGCCGGATGAAATTCGCGCCTTGGGCCGATTAATCCGCTCGCATTTCAGTCTGGATGCCACCATCGAGGCGGGCGTGGAGATCGATCCGCGCCGGATGACCCGCGAGCATGTGCTGGCCTTGCGCGAAGCCGGGTTCAACCGGGCTTCAGTGGGCGTGCAGGATTTCGATCCGCAGGTGCAACTGGCCGTGCATCGGATTCAGCCCAAGGCCCAAACGGAACAAACCATAGCGTGGTTGCGCGAAGCCGGGTTTACCTCGCTCAACGTCGATTTGATTTACGGTCTGCCGCATCAAACCGCGGATTCGTTTGCCAAAACTTTGGAAGAAATCATCGCGATGCAGCCGGACCGGCTCGCGGTTTTCAATTACGCGCATGTGCCGTGGATGAAGCCTGCGCAAAAAATCCTGAAAGTGCTGCCCACGCCCGAGATGAAGCTGGAGTTGCTGAAGCTGACGGTGGAGCGGCTTACTTCCAGTGGGTATTCCTATATCGGCATGGACCACTTCGCGCGCGCCGACGACGAACTCGCCGTCGCGCAGCGCAACAAAACCTTGCAGCGCAATTTCCAAGGATACAGCACGCGCGGAAACACAGACATCCATGCGTTCGGCATGTCGTCCATCTCGCAGGCGAATGGCGCTTATTGGCAAAATGAGAAAGAGCTGCCTGCTTACTATGAAGCACTGAATGCCGGCCAGGCTCCGATTTCAAAAGGGTATATCCTGACCGAGGATGACAAGATCCGCAGGGAAGTGATCGGTCGGTTGATGTGTGATCTCGGATTGAATTTCGGGAAAATCTCCGAACTGCTGGGGGTTGATTTCACGAGTTGCTTCGCACGGGAGCTTGCTGGATTGGACGATCTCAAGGCGGACGGTTTGCTTGAGACCGACGCCTGCGAACTCCGCGTCACCGATCTGGGACGGCTACTGATCCGGAACATCGCCGTGCGTTTTGACGCTTATTTCGGCAAGGAAACCGAAGGGCGCTTTTCCAAATCCATATGAACCCGGTCGCGATTGTTGGCGGCGGTATTACGGGACTCTGTGCGGCATTTCGGCTGCGCCAACAAAACATTCCCGTCACGCTCTATGAGGAAGCCGGGCGGGTGGGGGGACCGATCCGGACGATTTGCGAGAACGGATTCATGGCGGAGTACGGGCCCAACACCATTCTCGAAACCTCGCCGAAAATCGCTGCATTGATCACAGACCTGGGGCTCGATCCCCGTCGCCGCGATTCCGATCCCGCCGCCAATAAGAATTACATCGTGCGCAACGGCAGGATGCACCCGCTGCCGGTCTCGGCTGGGGCTTTCGCGGCCACCCCGCTTTTTTCGATTGCCGGGAAATTGCGCATTGCCGCCGAACCGTTCATCCGAAAACCTCCGGGCTCGGAGGACGAGTCGCTGGCTGAATTTGTGGTGCGCCGACTCGGCCGGGAGTTTCTCGATTACGCCATCAACCCTTTTGTTTCGGGCATCTACGCGGGCGATCCTGCGGCGCTCTCCGTGCGCCATGCCTTCCCGAAACTGCACAAGGTCGAAGCGCAATATGGTTCGCTGATCCTGGGACAATTTCTCGGGGCGCGGGAGCGCAAGAAGCGCGCTGAAGTGGCGGCACCGCAGGCCAAAAAAGTTTCTTTTGACGATGGGCTCCAGGTGCTCACGGACACATTGCACACGCAGCTTGGCGACTCGGTGAAACTCCGTTCCTCCGTGCTCTCCGTGGAAAAAAACGCCGGAGGCTGGACCGTTGCGGTGCTCGCCAACGGACGGGAAGAGCGGCGGAACCATTCTGCGGTATTATTCACGGCACCCGCACACAAGCTCGCGTCGTTGCGGATCGCAGACGCGGAACCGGTCAGCCTGGCGGTTCTCGGTGAAATCAAACACCCATCGGTGGCCCGCATCGTTTTGGGCTTTCGCAAAGAGGATGTGGCGGACCCGCTCGATGGTTTCGGATTCCTCGTTCCTGAACTCGAACGGTTGAGCATTCTCGGAACCACTTTTTCCTCTTCCATCTTTGCCAACCGTGCGCCGCAAGGCCATGTGACCCTTACGAGTTTTATCGGCGGCTGCCGCAATCCTGAACTCGCAAACCGTCAACCGGAGGAGTTGTTTGATCGCGCGGTGCAAGACTTGAAGCGGGTATTGGGAGTGCGCGGCCAGCCCATTTACCGGCACCACGTTGTGTTCCCGTGGGCGATTCCACAGTATAACGTCGGATACGGAAAATTCATGGATCTGATGACCGGGATTGAGGCCCGGCATCCCGGATTGTTTTTCGCGGGAAATTATCGCAACGGCATTTCGGTGGGCAATTCCATCGTCGCCGGGCAGGAGGTGGCCAGCCGGGTTGCAACATTTTGTTCCTCTGAAACCTGGGATCGGGCGGAGGTTCGCGTATGAACAAACAAGGCGTATTGCTGATCAATTTGGGTTCGCCGGATTCCCCCTCCGTGCCGGACGTGCGTAAATATCTCCGCGAGTTTCTCATGGACCCGTGTGTGTTGGATGCGCCCTGGCCGATCCGCGCGTTTGTGGTGTATGGCTGCATTCTTCCGTTCCGGCCGAAGCAATCCGCCGAGGCATACCATCAAATTTGGACGGCTGCGGGATCGCCGCTGGTGGTGACGAGCCGTAATGTGCAGCGGGAATTGCAGCGCCGCTTGGGCGATGATTTCGTGGTGCAACTTGCGATGCGCTACCAGAGCCCGAGCATCGCATCGGCGATCGTCTCGCTGCATGCGCAAGGCATTGCGGACGTGTTGGTGATTCCCCTGTTCCCGCATTACGCGATGTCGAGTTACGGGACGGCGGTTGCGCGCGCCGAGGAGATCGCGGCGAAATCGGCTCCCGGGATGCGGCTTAAAATCGTGAAGCCGTATTACAATGACCCCCGTTACATCCAGGCGCTTGCAGCCAGCGCGGCGGATTTTTTGCAAACGGGCTACGATCATTTGCTTTTCAGCTTTCACGGCCTGCCGGAGCGCCATTTGCGCAAGGCCGATCCCACGGGCTCGCATTGCCTGGTGTCCGGGGATTGTTGTGAACGGCAGAGCCCTGCGCATGCGACCTGTTATCGGGCGCAATGTTTTGCCACGGTCCGCGCGTTTATCCGCGAAACCGGGATCGCGCAGGAAAATGTCTCCACCGCGTTTCAATCCCGCCTGGGACGCGACCCATGGCTGAAGCCCTATGCCGATTTCGAGTTCAAGCGCCTTGCCGAGAGCGGCGTCAAAAAACTGCTGGTGATCTGTCCCGCATTTGTTTCCGATTGCCTGGAAACACTCGAAGAAGTCGCAATGCGGGGCCGCGAAACCTTTCTTCAAGCCGGGGGAGAGGAGTTCACTCTCATCCCCTGCATGAACGAGCACCCTCAATGGCTCTGCGCATTGGAGAGCATGGTGCGAACCGGGTTCCCGAAATAGTCGGGGAGCGGTTACTTCATCCGATCGAAGGTCTGCTGCAGGATTTCCAAATCGCTGCAATGCGCCATCTTCGTGCGAACAGAATCGATCCACATGTCCTCGAGATCATTTTTTGTGGCGCGCTCGACTTGGTAGAAAACGCCAAAGAGACCCGGGAAAGGATGGTCCGCGAGACGGTATGCCGCAGTTTCATCGGTGAAATCGTGCCGCAGTTCGTCCTCGGGAGTCTGGTCCCACAATTTTTCTTCGATGATCTTGTATTCGCCTCCCTTTCTTGGGTTGGCGGAGGTGTACGCATCGGGGAAAAATTCGGAGCAGTCGGAAAGCACATGGACGACGGAAAAGCCTTCATGATCCATTGCCCGCTCGATCATTTGGGTCATGTGATTGATCTGCGAGGCATGGGCGCGCGCAATGAAAGTCGCGCCAGCCGAGAGCAGCTTCTTGACCGCATTGACCGGCCGATCCATTGAACCGGTGGGGTCGGTCTTCGTCTTGAACCCCACCGGGGAAGTCGGGGAGGTTTGCTTTTTCGTCATTCCATAGACGGAGTTGTCCATGATGACATAGGTGAGATTGACGTTCTTGCGCGCGCCGTGTTCGAGATGGTTGCCGCCGATGGAGAACCCGTCGCCGTCGCCGCCGAATACGAACACGTTGAGGTCGGGCCGGGCGAGGCTGACTCCGGTTGCGAGCGGGATGGAGCGCCCGTGGATGTAGTGTGCGCCGTGGCTGTTGACAAAATAAGGAAACCGCGAGGAGCATCCGATGCCGGCCAGCGTGACAATCTTCTCGTGGGGAAGCTGGCGTTTTTCCAGGATTTTGTAGTAAGCCGCGAGTACCGAGTAATCGCCGCACCCGGGACACCAGGTGGGGCGTTCTGCGGTCAGGGCGCTTTTGGTAAGCTTTACAGGTTCAGCAGCAAGGGGCGTGGAAGTGCTCATTTGGAAACTCCGTCAACGATTTCTCTGACAAGGAAGCTGAGGCCGTCTGTCTTGGTCAGGCTCTGGATTTTGGGATCGCAGTACCTGGCGCGCAGGACCGTGGCCAGTTGGCCGAAGCCATAAAGCCCCGAGTCGTTTAATTCCACCACGATCACGCGGCGGAAACGGGCAAAGATCGCATCGAGACCGTCCGGCAGCGGATGCACGTGGCGCAGGTGGATCGCCGAGACGCTGCTCCCGGCTTTGCGCAGGCGGTTGACCGCTTCACGGATCGGCCCAAAAGTGGAGCCCCAGCCCACCAGCAGCGTGTCTCCCTCGGGGTCGCCATGAATCTCCGGCAGCGGCAGTTCCGCAGCGAGCTTCTGAAGTTTTTCACGGCGCTTCGCCGTCATCTTCATGTGCAGGGCGGGGTTTCCTGTCGGATGGCCCGTTTCGTCATGCTCCAGGCCGGTTAACACCGGGTATTTGCCATCGAGCATCGGGGTTCCGGGCGGCGCGTGCTGCGTGATCTTATCAAGCGGGTAAGGCTTGAACCCTTCCGGGCGCGGAGTGAGATCGGGCTTGGAGATTTGCACCAGGTTTTTCAAGTCCGGCTCGTCAAAGGCCTCGATGCGGGTCGAGAGCGAGGAGTCGCTCAGGATGAAAACCGGCGTGCTGTATTTGCGGGCGATGCGGGCCGCTTCCAGCACGACATAAAAGCAATCCTCCACGCTGGCGGCTGCCAAAACCACGCGGGGACTGTCGCCGTGCCCACTATAGATGGCTTGGTAAAGATCGCTCTGCTCCACGTTGGTCGGCAAGCCCGTGCTCGGCCCGCCGCGCTGGACGTTCACCACGAGCAGCGGAATCTCGGCCATGGTCGCCCAGCCAATGGCTTCGGTCTTCAGCGAAATGCCGGGGCCGGAACTGCCGGTCACCGCGAGATTGCCGGAATAAGAAAAGCCGAGCGCCATCGAGACGGCTGCAAGTTCATCTTCGGTCTGGACAAAGAGGCCGCCGTATTTCGGCAATTCCGCGCGCAAAATTTCCATCACCGATGTCCAGGGCGTGATCGGATAAGCCGCGCCGTAGCGCACGCCCGCCGCGATCAGGCCAAACGCAATTGCCTGGTTGCCGTCCATTGTGATTTGGGCTCGAGCGCCTTCTTTGTGGACCTTCTCGAAGTGATACCGATCGGCGAGCAGGTTATCGACGGGATAGGAGTAGCCCGCCTGGAAGGCGATCAACGCTGTGTCTGCGAGGCTCGCGTCCTTCTTGCCAAACCGTTCGCGAATGAGCGTTTTGAGCTTCTCCGCGTCGAAATTGAAAATCGCCGCAAGCAGCCCGAGGACGAAAATGTTCTTTCCTTTGTCCTTGGCCGTGCCACCGAGGGCTTCAATGGTGAGGCTCGTGATCTGGACTCCGACATAGACAAAGCGCTTGTCGTCCAGGTTGGGCTGAACATTGTCGGAATCATACAACAGCACGCCGCCTTCCTTGAGCGCGCGGATGTGGGTGTCGTAGCTATGCTGGTGGAAGGCGACCAGGAAATCCGCCTCATCGCCCGCCGACAACACTTCGCCGGAACCGATGCGCACCTGGAAAATGGAAGGCCCTCCCGAGATCGTGGACGGGATGGTCATGTAGGTCATGACGTCCTGCGCACTGCGCCCGGCCAGCCGCGCGAGGAACCCGCCGACCGACTGGATGCCGTCCTGGGAGTTGCCTGCCAGGCGAATGACGGCATCGTGAATATGTTGAGGTCTCAAGTCGGCCCGTCCTGCTACAGGGGTCGGTACCGGGGAGGATGAAGTGGTTTGAGGTGTGTTCACGATCAGCCGAGCTTATTCCGAATTTTATGAAAAGAAAAGTGTCTGATTAATTTTTTTTTAATCTCGCACTTTGCCGTGGTGGTTTCGGGGGCACAAGCTGCCCAATTCATTTTGAACAAGCAACTTGTAATTCCAAATCCCCGGTTTTTGTAACCGGTTTTTTGAAAAATGCGAGAGAGAGTTTGCCTAAAAACGAAAAAAATCGCCTGTTTTGGACGGTTTATTCGTTCCCCTCCCGCTCCACCCATTTGCCGTGTTCGCGGATGAGGTCCACCAGGCGGTCCACCGCTTCGGCCTGGGGAATATTGAACTTCACGGCGGTTTTGCCGACATACAGATTCACCTTGCCGGGCGCGCCTCCGACGTAGCCGAAATCGGCGTCGGCCATTTCGCCGGGGCCGTTGACGATGCAGCCCATGATGGCGATTTTGACGCCCTTGAGGTGGTTGGTCGCCGCTTTGACGCGGGCGGTGGTTTCCTGGAGGTCGAAGAGGGTGCGTCCGCAGGAAGGACAGGCGACATACTCCGTGCGGGTGATGCGGCACCCGGCGGCTTGCAGGATGGCGTAGGCGACGGGGATTTCGTGGACGCTGTCCTCGGTGAGGGAGACGCGGATGGTGTCGCCCAAGCCGTCGCAAAGGAGCGAGCCGATGCCGATGGCGCTCTTGATGCGCCCGTCCTCGCCGTCGCCCGCTTCGGTCACGCCCAGGTGCAGCGGGTAATTCCAGTCCGGCCCCAGAGCGTCGAGCCGCGCGGCGAGCAGCCGGTAGGCTTCGATCATCACCTTGGGGTTGCTCGCCTTCATCGAGAAAACCAACGCGTGGTAATCAAGCTCGCGGGCGATCTGGGCAAATTCCAAAGCGCTCTCCACCATGCCGAGCGGGGAGTCGCCGTAGCGGTTCATGATGCGGTCGCTTAAAGAGCCGTGGTTGGTGCCGATGCGCATCGCCACGCCGCGTTGCTTGCAGAGGCGCACCAGCGGCGTGAAGCGTTCGCGGATGCGCTCCAGTTCTGCGGCGTATTCGGCGTCGGTATATTCGAGGACTTGGAATTTTTTGGAGTCGGCGTAATTGCCCGGGTTGATCCGGATTTTCTCCACCCATTTGGCGGCTTCGAGCGCCGCCTCGGGCTTGAAATGGATGTCCGCGACGATAGGGGTAGTGCAGCCGCGGGCGCTCAGCCCTTCCACGATCTGTTCCAAATTGGCCGCGTCCTTCACGGTGGGGGCGGTGATGCGAACGATCTCGCACTGCACGGCGGCGAGGGCGAGCGTCTGCGCGATGCACGCCTCGGTGTCCATCGTGTCGCTGGTGATCATCGACTGGACGCGCACCGGGTGGGCGCCGCCGATGCCGACGTTGCCCACTTGGACTTCGCGCGTGACGCGCCGTTGGTAGGAAGACGAACTCATGCTATCCGCAGCTTACGCAGATTCCGCAGATTGGGAAGAAAAGGTTGAATTCCGCGCAAAGGACGCCAAGGACGCAAAGACGGAATGTGTCTTGTATTCCCTTTGCGCCCTTTGCGTTCTTTGCGCGAGACATTCTGCGGAGCTAGCCCAGCGCCTCCAGCACCGCGCTGGCCGCTTCGTCCACGGTGATGGCGTTCATGCAGCGGAAATCGAGGGGGCATTCGCGCAGGAAGCACGGGCTGCAGGCGACTTGATGGCGCAGGATGCGGTGGCCGGGGCCGAGCGGGGCGGTAAGCTGCGGCTCGGTGGAGCCGAAAATGGCGACGGTGGGCACGCCGAGCGCCGCCGCGAGGTGCATCGTGCCGGTGTCGTTGGTTAAGAGCAGGGCGCATTCGCCCAGGCGGTCCATCAATTCGGCCAGCGTGGTTTTGCCGATGAGGTTGGTCTGTTTGCCGGTGATTTGAGCGGAGATCTCCTCGCCGATTGCCGCGTCGCCTGCCACGCCAAAGAGCACCCATTCGACCTCGCGCTGCGCGGAGACGGCGTTGGCGACTTGCGCGAAGCGCTCCGGCTGCCAGCGTTTGGCGGGGCCGTATTCCGCCCCGGGGCAGAGTCCGATCTTGACCGGGCCATGGGCCTTGGGCCGCGCAGTTTGGAAGAAATCGGTGAGCTGCGGGGTGCCGATTTCGGCTCCGAGCCACCCGGCCAATTCCAGGTAGTGAAAAACTTGGTGCCGGGCGGGCCGTGGGGACTGCTTTTTTTTGGGCGCAAGAGCGAACGGCTGGTTGAGCAGGTTGCGCCGCCATTGGGCCGGGTAGCCGACGCGCCGGGGCACGCCCGCGAGCCACGGTTCCAGGGCGGAGCGGATCGAGTTGGGCAACACCACAGCGACATCAAACCGGCCTCGCAGCTTGCGCGCGACCCCGAAGACGGTGTTCGAGGGCTCGATGGTGAGCACTTCATCCACTTCCGGAATGCGCCGCCAGTAATCGGCGAGCTTGGCTTTGACGAGCACGGTGACGCGCGCGTCGGGGCGCCCCCGTTTGAGGGCCTGCACCGCCGGGGTGGACAGGACGGCATCGCCCAGCCAATTGCTGGAGCGGACGACGATCTGGAACGGCTTGAGCGTTGCGGGGTCAAACCCGTTCGGCAGCGCGACCCCCCGCTTATATTCGGCGAGGAGGAAATTCGGTTGCGGGGTTTTCCAACGGTTGTGGACCCAGAACCAGTCGGCCGGGGCGCGGCGGATTTGGGCTTCGAGGGCGAGATTCAGCTCGGCGGTGAGCGTGGCGGCGTCGCGGGTATCGCTGAGCGACGGTTTCTCAATGACCATGCGCCAGTAGCCCGGTTTCTCGGTGTACACGGCGGTGGTGAGCAGCGTTGCGCCGGTGCGCAGCGAGAGGGTGGCGGCGAGCGGGGAGGTGGAGGCGAGGCGGCCAAAGAACGGAGCCCAGATGCCTGCGTCGCCCGCGTGCTGGTCCAGCAGGACGCCCACGGCGCCGCCTTCGCGCAGGAGAACGGTGGCGCGCTGGAATCCCTCCTTGCGCTCCAGCGGTTCCAGCCCGAGTCGGGACCGGGCGGCGCGGATATCGGCGTCAATATGGGGATTGCCCAAGCGCTGGTAAATCGTGCCGGTCTTGCACGGGAAATGGATCGGTGCCATCTGCGCCAGCACCTCCCAGTTGCCGAGATGGGTGATGGCAAAAACGGCTCCGGGCGGTTGCGCGACAGCTTCCTTGAGCAGTTCCAGGCCTTCGATCTGCACGTGTTTGCGGATTTTCTCCGGCGACATCGTGGCGAGTTTCACGGCGGAGAAGAAGTTGCCCCCGAGCCGTGTGAAATGTTTGCGTGCCATGCGCCGGATTTCCCGGGGCGTTTTTTCACCGCCGAAGGCGAGCGTCATGTTGGCGATCACCAGGCGGCGGTAAGAGCCGAGAACCGCGTGCGCAAGGAACCCGAGCGCGGCGCCGATTCGGAAAACGACTCCGATGGGTGGCAGGGAGATCAGGCGGCACAGGGTGCGATAAAGAAGGAAAACGAAGCGGTCCATTGAAGGGCATCAATGTGAACCATGGGGGAGGGGAAAGACAAGGGGGGAGTGGAAAAATGCGTGCACGTTCAATGCTCGCCCTTTTTCCAAAACATCGCCTTGAGCGGGTGTTCGTCGAGGAGATTGGCCTGGATGCCGCCAAGCCGGGAGCTGTCGTAAAATTGGATGCCGACGTAATAATACAGCGGGCAGATCGGGGCTTGCTCGGAAACGAGCAGGCGCTCGGCCTGGGCGAAAATTCCCAAACGCCGTTGCGGGTCGGGCGCGCGGGCGGCCTCGGCGAGGAGGGTGTCGTAGCGCGGATTGCTCCAGCCGGTGCGGTTGTTGCCGTCGCCGGTCACAAAGCAGCCGAGGAAGGTGTTGGGGTCGTTGTAATCGCCCACCCACGAGGCGCGGCAGAGATCGTAGTCGAGGCTGCTCATGGAGCGCAGATAGACTTTCCATTCCTGCCGCTGGAGGTCGATGGAGACGCCGAGTTCGCGCTGGAACATCGCCTGCAATTCCACGGCGAGCCCTTCGTTGAGTTCCCCTTCGCTGTAGAGGTAACTCACCCGCGGGAATCCCTTGCCTCCGGGGTAACCAGCTTGCGCAAGCAGCGCACGGGCTTGGGCGGGATCGCGCGCGAGTCCCGGCGGCGGCTCATACCCGCCGGTGCCGGGCGGGGTCAGGCTCTGGGCGGGCTTTTCCCCGGCGCGGGTGATTTTGTCCACCAGCAGGCGTTTATCAATCACCAGCGCGAAAGCCCGGCGCACGCGCGGATCGTTGAAGGGCGGGCGGGTGCAGTTGAAGCGCAGGAAATAGACGCCGAGAAACGGGGCGGCGTGAAAGTCGGGGCGCTTTTTGAGTTCATCCAGGAGTTGATTAGGCACGAGCCCTTTGTCCATCAAGAGATCGGCTTGCCCGACGGCATAGAAGTTGAAGGCGGTGTTGGCTTTGCTGATCGGGAGGATATCCACCGTCCGCAGGGCGACCTTGTCCCGGTTCCAATACAGGGGGTTTTTTGCGAGCCGGATGCGGTCGTTGATGCGCCAGTCGGCGAGGAGGTATGCGCCGTTGCAGACCAGTTTGCCCGGCTTGGTCCAATCGTCGGGAAAGCGTGCGAGCGTTGCCGCATGCACCGGCAGGAGGGTGACGAGCGCGCAAAGATCCAGGAAATAGGGGGTCGGATTTTCCAGGGTGACCTCCAGAGTCGCCGGGTCGAGCGCGCGGACGCCGACCTGGGCGAAATCGGAAATTTGGCCCTGGTTGAAGGCGCGCCCGTTATGGAGGTGGTAGAGCTGCGAGGCGTATTCGGAGCCGGTCGCCGGTTCGAGCACGCGCCGCCAGGAGCGCACGAAATCCTCGGCGGTGACGCGCTCGCCGTTGCTCCAACGGGCCTCAGGCCGGAGGTGAAAGGTGTAGATTCGACCGTCCGGGCTGATCTCCCAGCGTTCGGCGACGCCGGGAACCGGTTTTGCGGCGGCGTCGAACGTGGTCAGTCCTTCAAAGAGCGCATCGGCGATGCGGCCTTCGGGTTGGCCGGTGATGAGCGCCGGGTCGAGGGTTTCGGGTTCCGCGCCGTTGAGGAAAACCAAGTCGGCACGTGGGAAGGAGGAGCCGCACCCCGCCAGGAAAAGGCAGAGCAGGAGGGTAAGGACGGAAAGGAGGAGATTGCCGATTGGTGGAAAATTTTCGATTGGGTTCCAGGCTGCAATGGAAGCCAGTGTCTTTTGCGGATGCAGCGATGACACGCGCCCTCCGCCCTTTACGCGCCCTCCGCCCTGAAAGGGCAAAGTAAACCAGCCCAGGGCAAGCGGAGCGACGCCCTGGGTTCCAAAAACGAGAGGAGTGCGCCCTGCAAGGGCGCTGGGAGAAACCGGAATGGTTGATAACTCCCGATCTTTGCCAGTGCCCTTGCAGGGCACACCGCTGTTTTTTTGCCCAACCCAGGGCGGCGCTACGCTCTGCCCTGGGCTGGTTTCCTCTGCGCTTTCAGCGCGCAAGAAACGCGACAACGTCCACCCAGGCTTCCCGACCCACGGCCAGTCATTCTGTTCTGCGCTTTCAGCGCGCAAGAAACGCGACAACGTCCACCCAGGCTTCCCGACCCACGGCCAGTCATTCTGTTCTGCGCTTTCAGCGCGC
>CAIYQA010000187.1 GCA_903928175.1 uncultured Spartobacteria bacterium
AAATTGCGAAAGTTTGTAGATTTGAAAACTGGAAAAGAAACCTTCCAATAGCTGAGGGGTTTCAAATGAGGACACCACCCTCATTTTGCGCATCTTGCGCTTTTTTGCGGCCCATTTTTTTGTAGGATGGATTTTCCATGACGAAATTCACCCGAGCCATCGCCACCCAGCTTGCCGGGTTGACCCTGTTCGGGTTGGCCCTCGTTGGAATCGCACGGCTGCTTCCGGTGGTCGCTTGGATCACCGACGCACAGCAGCGCCTTGCCGCGATGCAGGTCTGGGGCGCGGTGGCGTACCCGTTCCTGTTCGCCGCCTGCAATATCCTGCTCTTGCCGGGAGGCGTGGTGGCCATGGGCGGCGGGCTCTTTTTCGGGCTCTGGTGGGGAACCTTCCTCGTCTTGCTAGGCAACCTCATCGCCGCCGCCGTCGCGTTTGGAATCAGCCGCCGCCTGGGTCGTTCCTGGTTGGAGCGGAAATTGAACGGGAGCCGCCGCTGGCGCGCCTTGGATGCAGCCGTCGCGCGGCACGGCTGGAAAATCATTTTCTTAAGCCAGGTGCACCCCCTCTTCCCCACCAGCCTTCTCAATTACCTCTATGGCGTCACGCGCATCCGTTTTTGGCCGTGCATGTTCTGGATCGGCGTGGGCCAACTCCCGGGCCTTTTTTTGTATGCCTACCTCGGCACTTTGGCGCAGCTCGGCATCAAGCTTGTCAAAGGGCAAACCCACCCGTTCGCGTACGAATACGTGATTTGGTTTGGCGGGCTGTTTCTCACGATTGTGGTCACTACCGCGCTCGGTCGGCTCGCGTTGCGGATGCTGAGCGAAGTGGAGGAGGAAACCGGGAACGCTGAAAACACGGTTTCCGCTCTTTGACATGCCTGGGTTCAGTGGTATGATAATAAAAATGCAGTTCTGATAAAAAATCTGACCGCTTTTCCCCTTCATGCCCGCCCCCCAGACTATCCTCCCTTCAATCTTTTTGGATTACGGAGCCGATGCCGCCGCTGCGGCCGACACCCCCTGCGAAATCTGCGAACGCGGCATGCGTTTTAGTTCCCAATGGCAATTCACCCCCGGCGCCATGCTGCACATCGCCTTCGCATTTGAAGACGGCGGGCCGTGTCGCATTGAAGCCGAGGGAGTCGTCGTCGAATGTGTCTCCGCCGGATGCAAAGAGCATCTGACCACGCTCGCCTTTGTGGAAACCCCCTCGCAACTCCGGGACATGCTCGGAAAAGTCTCCACCCGGCTCGCCTTCCACTCTCGCGGCCCGGTCTCGCTCTGAGTGGCGTGCGCCATCATCGCAATCGATCAGGAAATCAGGAGAGAAGCGAGGATGGCCGGACAACTTCTGTATTTTTCCTGAGTTCCAGATTCTTCTTTTTCTTTGGGGCGGGAATGGCTTGCGAGGTCCCTCACTGCGTTCGGGATGACAAGCAGGTTGGCTCCCTTGCTTTTTTCCTAACTCAATTTCCTGGTTTTCTGGCTTCCTGATTCTCTTTTGCCTTTTCCTGGGTTCCTGAGTTCCGGATATGTTTTGTCTTTCGCGCGCGCCGTGTTATTTTGGCCAACGGATGGCGGATGACCGCTGGCGGGGCAACCTGTTAGAGGAAAGTCCGAACACCCCAAGGCAGCATGCCGCATAGAATGTGCGGGGGCCGTTGGCGAAAGCTGGCGGCAACGGAAAGTGTCACAGAAAACAAACCGCCGGGGGCAACCCCGGTAAGGGTGAAAAGGCGAGGTAAAAGCTCACCGCCCGGCGCGCAAGCACCGGGGCACGAAAAACCCCATGCGGTGCAAGACAGAACAGGGAGTTGGGTCGCCTGCCGAATCCTCCCGGGTAATAGTCGCACCGGTCGCAAGACCGGCTCGCCCCTTCGGGGGCGTGAGATAAATGGTCATCCGGCCCGTGGCAACACAGGCTGACAAAATTCGGCTTACAGCCGTCCAAAATGGGGCGCTTCTTGGGAAACCGGGAAGCGCCCCTCCTTTTTGCGCGCGAAAGCCGAGTGAACGCGGCCCTGAGGCCTCCCCGCCGTTCGTTGGTTTAGACCAGTTTCGGTTTAATTTGTCGCATTCCTCTCGCCCCGAAGGGGCTGAGTA
>CAIYQA010000188.1 GCA_903928175.1 uncultured Spartobacteria bacterium
CCTGGGCTGGTTTCCCTTGCGCTTTCAGCGCACAATCCATGCGACAACGTCAAACGAAAATGCCCTAATTTTCCGGGAGCTGCGGCGATTCTGATTCAGGAATGTAGGGATCCAGTGGCAGGACGAGATTGGCCGGAAGCGGGCGCACCCGTTCGATGATGCGCGGGGCCAGCGGCGTTCCGGTTTGGTACGCGGCGGCCATCATTTCCAGTTTGGCATCCAGGTTATCGAGATAATGCAGCACGTATGCTTCCGGGGTCTTTGGAAAAACCGGCGAGCCAAACTCCATCTCGCCGTGATGCGAGGCGATGAGGTGGATCAAATGGTTGCGCACCTCCTCGTTGGCGGGCGTGAGCGCTGTCCACGCGGCGGCGGCCTCGCTGGCGAGCAGCTTGCGCCATAGGGCGTTGAGCATCTCGATGCCGAGGGCGATGTGGCCGATCAACTCGCCCCGCTCGTCGTAGGGCATCCCGAATCCGCGCGGCTCCGGGCAATTTTCCCAGAGCTTGCCGACATCATGGAAAAACGCCCCGGCCACGAGGAGATCGCGGTTGAGCGCCGGGTAAATCTCCGCCAAAGCCTGTGCCGAGCGGATCATCTGCGCCACGTGCTCGACCAACCCGCCCCGCCGGGCGTGGTGATACGTCCGCGCGGCGGCGGCGCGCCGGAACCGGTCGCCGAAGTCTTCCAGGAACAACTGGCAAAGCGCATGCAACCTGGGATCGGCGATGCCGGAAAGCGCGGCAAGAATGGCTTCAAAATCCCGCGACTGCTTCTCCTGCAACTCCCTGGGGCCGCCGAGCAGAAGCTCCACCTCCGCCGGTTCCAGCTCCCGGCAAGTCCACCGTCGGGCTTCCACTCCAAATGCCGGATGTTGGGCGAATTCCCCTTCGATTTCCAAAAACACCCCCGGCGCCAGCGCGGCGCAAAAACCGAACGCGGGCGAATCGCTCCAGGCGCGCAGGACGAGCTTGGCTTCGGCATCGGCGACGGTCAGTTCCCAGAACGGTTTTCCATCGCGGGTCTGTTTTTGCACAATCGCCTCCGCTTGGGCGTGGAAACGGGCTTCCACGCGCCCCTGGCCTTCCTGGGCTTGCGCGGAGCGTTTGATTTCGGGAATCGTAAACAACGACATCCCTTTTATTTACCCCCATTCCCGCTCTTTGGCGACTGGGAATCGCCTTGCTCCAGAGACCCGGCGCGATTATACAAGCCTCCGCTATGCAGACTGTCATCAAATCGCTCGGGCCTCGCTCCATTCCTTCACCGCTGACGCGCAGCGGCCAGATCGACGCCTATTTCCGCAGCGACGACGAGCGCGTCCTCTGCAATGACACCCTCGCGGGCTTCAAAGAGGCGCTGACCCAAAAGGAGCTCCCGCCCAGCTTCGAGGTGGCCGGCCCGCGCGCAAAAATCTTTTTTGAACCCCGCCGGACCCGGGCGGGGATTGTCACCTGTGGCGGCCTCTGCCCCGGGCTCAACGACGTGATTCGCGGGTTGGTGATGGTGCTCCACCACAACTACGGCATCGAAAAGATTTTTGGCTTCCGCTATGGCTACGAAGGATTGGTGCCGAGCTTCGGGCGCGTTCCTGTCGAGCTCACTCCGGAGGGCGTCCTCACCATTCACAAAATGGGCGGAACGATGCTCGGTTCCTCGCGCGGTCCGCAGGATGTGGGAGTGATGGTCAATACGCTCGTGGAGATGGGGATCGACCTTCTGTTCGTGATCGGGGGCGATGGCAGCATCCGCGGCGCGGGCGAAATCTCCGAGGAAATCGAGCGGCGCGGCTTGAAAAAAGCGGTGGTCTGCATTCCCAAGACCATCGACAACGACATCATGTACGTGGACAAATGCTTCGGGTTCGAGACCGCCGTGGCCGAAGCCGGCAAAGTGATTTCCTGCGCGCATGCCGAAGCGATGGGGGCGCTCAACGGCATTGGGCTGGTGAAGCTGATGGGGCGCGATTCCGGTTTCATCGCGTGCCTGGCCACGCTCGCCTGCGCCGAGGTCAATTACGTGCTCATTCCAGAGGTGCCCTTTTCCTTGGAGGGGCCGGGCGGGCTGTTTGAAAGCCTGCGAGCGCGGCTCGACCAGCGCAAGCACGCGGTGATCGTCGTGGCCGAGGGAGCGGGTAAAAACATGGTGGCCCAAGCGGGCACAGACGCCTCTGGTAATACCAAACACGAGGACATCGGCGTTTATTTGCGCGACAAGATCACCGCTTATTTTCAGGAAAAAGGGGTGGAGACGACACTCAAATACATCGACCCGAGCTACACCATCCGCAGCGTGCCCGCCTCCACGCAAGACAACGTCTATTGCTCGCGCCTGGCGCAGCACGCCGTGCATGCCGCGATGGCCGGCAAGACCGCGATGGTCATTGGCCGCTGGCACGGCAGCTACGTGCACATGCCCATCGACCTCGTCACCCCTGGCCGCCGCAAGGTGGACCCGGCAGGCGAACTCTGGCAGGCCGTCGTCGAAATCACCGGCCAGCCGCTCCGGTTTTAGACCAGTTTCGGTATCATTTGTCGCATTCCTCTCGCCCCGAAGGGGCTGAGTA
>CAIYQA010000189.1 GCA_903928175.1 uncultured Spartobacteria bacterium
AGCAATTGCGTTCCCAAGTGCTACTTGGGAACGAGGCAGGCGAGGCAGGTCACGAGGCGGGCGAGGCAGGTCACGAGGCGGGCGGAGAACAGCCAAAGGAGTTTCAATGTCTCAAAACTCTATAGAGTATCGAGATTTTTTATCGCCGCGTGGTTGACACGGGGGCAGCGATGGATAATCTGCCCCTAAACCATGCACACGAACCTGAAGGCGTTTCGATCCCACGCCCCCGGCTGCTGGCCTGAAGTGGATGCCACCCAGTGGAATGACTGGAAGTGGCAGATGAAAAACCGGATTACCTCGCTGGCGCAACTCGAAGCGTTGCTGGAGTTGACGCCGCAGGAACGTGCGGGGACCATTCTCTCGGGCAGCAAGCTGGCCTTGGGCATCACGCCCCATTTTTTCAATTTGATCGACCGGCAAGACCCGCATTGCCCGATTCGACGCCAGGTGGTTCCGCGCCTGGAAGAAACGCGGATTGCGCCGGGCGAAATGTCCGATCCCTGCGGCGAAGACGCCCACATGCCGGTGCCGGGGCTGGTGCACCGTTACCCGGACCGCGTGTTGTTTCTGGTCACCGATCGGTGCGCCTCCTATTGCCGCTATTGCACCCGCAGCCGGGTGGTCAGCGGCGCAGGCGAGCAGGAACTGCATATCCAATTCGAGGAAGCGTTCCGGTATTTGGAAACCCATACGGAAGTCCGCGACGTGCTGCTTTCCGGGGGCGATCCGCTCCTGCTTTCCGACGACCGGCTCGAATCGATCCTGCGCCGGCTCCGGGCCATCGAGCATATCGAATTTCTCCGAATCGGTTCCCGGGTTCCCCTTTTCCTGCCCCAACGCATTACGCCGGAACTCTGCCGGATGCTCCAACGCTATCATCCGCTCTGGATGAGCATCCACGTCAACCACCCGCGGGAGTTGACCCTGGAAGTCAAGGAGGCTCTCGGGCGGCTGGCCGACCACGGCGTGCCGCTGGGTAACCAGAGCGTGCTGCTTTCGGGCGTCAATGATGACGTGGAAACGATGAAAGCTCTCGTCCAGAAGCTCCTCATCTGCCGGGTTCGGCCGTATTACCTCTACCAGCTCGACTTGATCCTCGGCTCCTCGCATCTTCAGGTGCCGTTGGCAAAGGGACTGGAAATTATCGAGGCGCTGCGTGGCCACACGACCGGCTACGCCGTGCCGCAGTACGTCATCGACGCGCCGGGCGGCGGCGGCAAAATCCCCATCAACCCCGATTACCAAATCTGCCGCGACGAGCAGAAGCTGATCCTGCGCAACTACGAGGGCCAGGTGTTCGAGTATCCCGACAAGAACGGGGAAGCGGAAAAAGCCCCGGTTTCTTGCGGGCAATAACCGGCAGCGGCGGCCGCAGGGGAGGGAAGACGCTTATCCTTCCGCAAAAGATTCCGAGGAATTGCTTATAAAACAGATTGACCAAACGGCCCCGGATTCTTCAGCATGAGGGGATGTCTATGAAAACCGTTATTTACCGTCAGTACGGAGCCCCCGCCGAAACCGTGGAAGTGATCGATGTGGAAACCGGCGCTCCCGGACCGGGCCAGGTGCTCCTGCACGACATTCTCGCCCCGATCAACCCGGCGGACCTGAATACGATTGAAGGCAAATACCCGGTTCGCTATCCGCTGCCGTCCACCCCGGGGATCGAAGGGGTGGGGCGCGTGGCGCAAGTCGGGCCCGACGTGACCGATCTCAAGCCGGGGATGGCTGTCCTGCTGCCGCACGCCTATGGAACCTGGCGCGAAGGCGGCATCGTGGAAGCCGCAAAATTACTTCCAATCCCCGAAGGGGTTCCCTACGCCGAGGCGGCGATGATCAAGGTCAACCCGGCCTCCGCCTGGCGGATGCTCCACGATTACGTGGCCCCGCAGCCGGGCGCGTGGGTGATCCAGAATGCAGCGAATTCCGGCGTGGGGCGCGCGGTGATCGGAATTGCCAAAAAAATCGGCCTGCGCACGGTGAACCTCGTGCGCCGCCCGGAATTGATCGAGGAACTCACCGCCGCCGGGGGCGACGTGGTGCTTCTGGACAATGCCGACGCCCTGGAGGAGATCAAGACCCGCACTGACCGGGCGAAAATCATGCTCGGGTTGAACTCCGTGGGGGGCGAAAGCGCCACGCGCGTGGCAAGCGCGCTGGCCCATGGCGGCAAGATGCTTACGTTCGGCGCCATGAGCCGACGGCCGCTGCTGCTGCCCACCGGACTCCTCATTTTCAAGGATATCCAAATCCTGGGCTTCTGGATGACGAACTGGTACCAAAAAGCCAGCGAAGCCGAACGCAACGCGATGTTTGGGGATCTTTTCGAGCTGGCCAAGACCGGCGTGTTCAAGACGCCTGTCGAGAAGGTTTATCCCGTGGAGGAAATCCGGCAGGCCGTGACCCACGCGCTCCAAGGCAGCCGCGGCGGCAAGATCCTCATCGGCAAAGCCTGAGCGGAAGATTCATCCCGGAGAACCCGAAGGGTTCGCGAGAGAATAGCCGGTGGTTGAGGCGCGCCATAGCGCGCCGACACCACCGGAAGCGCGCCCATAACGCCGTTCACCCCAAAGGGGTGGCAGAGGGCCTCTCGTTCTGCCACCCCTTTGGGGTGAGCCGCATGCGGATTTGAAACCGGGGGTGTCGCT
>CAIYQA010000190.1 GCA_903928175.1 uncultured Spartobacteria bacterium
GGCTAGTGCGACTCGTGTCGAGAAATCCCTTCCTCCTGGTGTCGGTCTCTTTGATCAGCATCCGTTCGTTGTTGTCAGCCTTGATTACATCAAGAGTGAGCGGCATCGGGAACACTTCCTCGCCATCGCGCCAGAATGCATCGTGGTGGATGAGGCTCATACCTGCGCTGCAGTAGGACAAGGAAAACAGCTCCGCTTCGAGCTTCTGCAAAAGCTTGCGGCAGGAGACGACCGGCACTTGATACTTCTCACCGCCACGCCACACTCCGGCGACAACGATGCATTCTATAACCTTCTTTCCCTGCTCCGGCCTGGGTTTTCGCGATTGCGCGATGATAAGGCAGAAGCGCACAAGGAAGGACTCCGCGACGAACTTGCCCGTCACTTCGTTCAGCGCCGCCGCAGAGATATTGAGGAGTGGCAGGACTCCAGCATTTTCCCTCGCCGTTTCACAACGGAAATCACCTACACGCTAACAGGAACTTGGGGAAGCTTCTTCGACCAAGTGCGCGATTACTGCATCGCCCTCGCCACACGCGCCGAGGAATCCCAAGGTCAGCATGCCAGGATGATTTGGTATGCAACGCTGGCTCTGCTCCGCTGCGTATCATCGTCTCCCGCAGCAGCGGTTCGGGCGCTTACCACCCGCCTTTCAGGAACCACGTTCGTCGAAACCGAATCCGAAGCGGCCGATGCCAACGAGGAAGAGCGACTTTATGATGGCAGTGGAGACGGTCTCAATCAGAGCGATATGGAGCCAGCCGCCGCCATGGACGAAGAGGCAGCCCGCCTGATCCAACTCATTGCCACCGCCGAGGAACTATCCGGAACCAAGGGTGATCCAAAACTTGCCACCCTGGTCACTCACCTTCGTCAGCTTCTCAAGGATGGCTTCCGTCCTGTGGTCTTCTGTCGTTATGTCGCCACGGCACATTATGTGGCTAAGCATCTCTCTGCGGAATTCAAGGATGCGACAGTGGACGCTGTTACCGGTGAATATTCTCCAGAGGAACGCAAGGATCGGGTCGAACTGCTGGGCGAAACGGATCAGCCCATCCTCGTCGCTACCGACTGCCTTTCCGAAGGAATCAACCTCCAGCACATCTTCACCGCAGTCGTGCATTACGACCTCGCTTGGAATCCCTCCCGCCATGAGCAGCGCGAAGGGCGTGTGGATCGCTTTGGCCAGCAAGCCCCGGAAGTTCGCGCGACCATGCTCTACGGCCAGGATAATCCCGTGGATGGTTTTATCCTCAATGTAATCCTTCGGAAAGCAGAGGCCATCCGCAAGGAACTCGGCGTGCTAGTCCCGCTGCCCGCTGACGAACAGCGCATCAACCAAGCCCTCATCAAGGCGGCGTTATTGAAAGGGAAACGCAACCGAAACTACCAGGAGGAGTTTGATTTCAGTGATATTGATTCGGAACTCAAGACGCTCGACACTCACTGGCAGGACGCCATGGAAAAAGCCAAGGCCAATCGTGCTGTCTTCGCACAGCGCCGGATGCGCCCGGAAGAAGTGCTGCCCGAGTGGGAAAAACAGCGTGCATTGTTAGGGGGATCCGATGAAATTCTCCGTTTTGTTCGCAATACCTGCTCCCGTCTGAATTCACCGCTGGAGCCTTACAAAAAAGTTGCATGGAGGTTGCTTCCCCAGCATCTTCCACAAACCCTGCGCGAACGGCTCGCTATCGAGGAGATCACTAAGCCGCTCGCCATTTTCTTTGATCCCAAGGCAGCTGTGCCCGGAGCCCGCCACGTCCAGCGGACTCACCCGATTGTTTCTCTGCTCGCAGATACCTTGCTGGAGGATTCGTTATCCGGGACCGAACACCCTTTTGCCGCGCGCTGCGCCGCCACAATTACCAACGCGGTTGGTGTGGTCACCAGCATCTTCGTGTTGCGGCTGCGCCACCAACTTACAAGCC
>CAIYQA010000191.1 GCA_903928175.1 uncultured Spartobacteria bacterium
GTTCCCAAGTTGCACTTGGAAACCCTCCGGTGTCTTTGTTTCAAAGGGCGATAGCGAGCCCGTCGCAGGATCTCCCTGCGCACCATTCGACTTGGAGGAAAGCAAAGGCGCGGCTGGAATGGAGCCAGCCGCCAGCGACTGGGTTACGGGCGAGGCCGCTGAAGATTTCACGAGCGAACGGGCGATGGTGTAAGTCGCCGTGAGCACGCCCGAGATCAGCGCGGCAGTCTCCGGCTTCACCAGGTTGCTGCAAGCGCCCCAGACGTTGCCCGCCAGCACCAGGACGCAGAACCAGAACTCCGTCGTCTTCCAGCCCGGCTTGTGGCCGGGGCCGTAGCTGGCCGTCGCCACCCCCGCCAGCGCGGTGATCTGCGGCAGGTTGTTGACGAGGGCGCTCGCAATTTCTGAGATTGCAGCCGCGCGGGCGGCGGGTGTAATCTCTGCGGCAGACGAGCCCGCCACAGGAGCGGGAGCCGGTTGAGAGTCGGAAGACGGGGCGTTCATTGCGACGCCAAGCATCCCCGCTTCCAGCAAAAACCGTGAGCCCTACATTGGACTCGCTGGACTCATTGGGTGTTTTTTAATCCCACCGCCCGATCCCAGTGTCTTATTCCCTCCGCAAACCAGAATGATCAAAGAGGACCGTGTAAACATCACACTTTTCCACTGGGTGAAAATCGCCAGTTTTAACGGCAACAACCTGCAAAAACTCACCCGTTTTAACCACATCACGATTTGGAAAATTAACCAAAAGCGCTTTTCCTTCCGCGTAGTGTTTTGGAAATATTTTTGAGTGCTTCCATTCACTATTTTCTAAAATACAGAGTGGCCCGAAGTGGAAGGCATCATAATTTCTCCGACAAATAACACCCATTTCTGATTCTTCCCGTCTTGCAAGCGCGTGAAGGTTTGGCGGTGGGAGGTTGGGTTCACAAACGACAACAACACCGTCATCATTTGCGTGCATGATTTGCCCCTGAATATAAACCAGATCGTCGTTTTTGGGCTGCAACGGAATCTTAGCTTTAAATGGTGTGGGTTGCGAGAATGCCTGGGGAATGGATGGAGTTGGCACAGAACTAGGTGCCTCAGTTGTGGATTCAAGACTAATCTTTTGCTGGGTTTCAGTCCGTGAATTTATCTCTTTTTTTGGGGAAAGAAAAAAAAGCGCGAAAGCCAGCGCGCCGATAAACAATGCCAGTGTTTTCATATACCCTTTCTATCGCATTTTGAAGCGGTTGAGAAGGGCTTCCATTGCGGCGGTGAGCGCTTCGAGTTTCGCTTCGGCGTTCAAGGCCCTCCGCTCCCAGTGGGATTCAGGGTGGTCTTCTTTAATCCGTTCGGCGTTTCCCTGATGCGAAAATCCGGGACGTGACAAGGCAGGGTCTTCGGCAATTCCCGGTAAACCAATCGGTGGGGATTGCAGCATTTTGCAGGAAATGCTTAAGCAACGCTCCATTTTTTTCCAAAATTCCGCGCTGGCGCGGGTTGTCCCTGTTTCAACGTTGCCGATAGTCGAGCGCGCTACACCGCTGGAACTTGCAAGTTCTTCAAGGGTGATTCCGGCTTTTTTTCGGTAATAACGAAGGGAATTTTTCACGATTCTCAAAAAATGCTTAAAAAATGCTTGCGGTGCTTAAGCAAATGAGCGATTGCTTAAGCGTGATTGTAAACCTTTACAAATTAAAAGCAACCCTCAAGGCGAAGGGCTGGACCCACGAGACGGCGGCACGCCGGGTGGGTGTGCACCGGGTCTATCTGACCACGGTGCTCAATGGACACCGTCAGAGCCGCCGCCTGTTGGCTGCGGTTTCTACTCTCCCTCTCGCACCAAAAACAAAAGGAGTCAAATGATGCCGGTCTCCGAACTCAACCTTGCCCGGATTCACCTTGCCCGCCATCTGCTCATCCAGGTTGCTGGGGACGAATTTCACCCCTTAATAAAGGAGGGGGCTGAGTTGCAATATGCCACCCGAGATGCAGCAATTCGGCCAGCTTCGCCGAGAGCTCCACAGATCCCCTGTGGATATTCGAAACTCTCGCTTCACCCTGAAAGAGCATGGCTTTTAGCAATTCATGACTTGCTTCAAGAGCCGCTACGCGTTCCCACAGAGACGCAAGTTCCTCGTGATCTTTCTGCTTCATCTCGCAAGCCTAAAAGCAAGAAGACCAAGGGCAAGGGCAAATCCACGAAAGGAGTCAAATGAACCTCATCCACGAACGCGGCACCTGCACCGTCAACCCTGAAGCTTTCCCTCAAGCCATAACGAGCGACCCCGCTCGTGCCACATCCGAAACAGCAGCCATTCCCAAATTAGCGCTTCATCAACTGCCGCATCTTCGACTTTCTCAAGAAGACGAAAATGCCCTTCAACGGTGGGCAAAACAAGCAGCGCAAACCTTAATCGCGCAATCAGCGCTGCGTCGAAAGCAACGTGCGGAATCCGGGCAGGGAGTCCCTTCGTTGTTTCCATCGCCCACGCATCCAGTGCTTCTTCAATTTCATGAACTGCTTTTGGAGGAGATGAAAAAGCTCCAGGAGAACGCCGCCCCACAGACACCAGCAGATCAGATAGCACAGACTGAAAAGTCGCTTTCATCCCCCGAGCCTACCAACCCCGCCTGATCCGGCAACGCAAAACCCATGAACACGCGCGCCAACTCCGACCAGCATGAGTTTGATTTTCTCATGCCTTACGGTCCGTCCCGCGCGCTGCTCAACCCCAGAGAAGCCGCCCGCTGCCTGGACCGCACCGAGGAGTTTGTCTATGGCCTCATTTCCGAGGGTAAACTCGAAGCCCTCGCGCCCACCGACCGCGAAAAGCGCCGCTACAAAATCACGCGCCGCTCAGTGCTGGCCGTCCTGGCCGAGCAGGCGCTCTTTGAGCCGGAGAACTATCTCCAGCGGGTGCTGGCCGTGCTGCGCACCCTCAACACGCGCGCCGACATCCAGGCCGCGCTCCACCAACTCTCCCAGCAACTCAACAAAGCTGCATAACCCCATGAAACTCCAAGCTCCAACACTCCCAAAAAAACCAGCCGATCCCGTGTTCTCGACACTGGTTTCCGAAATTGAACGCCTCCAGGAGGCTTTTGATCAGACCAGCCTTGCGCCGTTTGTGTCCGCGAACAACGCGGCGCTCCTGGCCTGGCACCACAGCGACACTCTTGAAACGCGGCACGCTGTGCGCGAGGCCGATCTGGCCATGGAAAACGCCGCCATCGCCGATCCAGACGCCGTCCGCATTTACGCCCGGCTCTGCGGCCTGCGGCTCCAGCTCGACGCCCACTGCCGCGCGGTCGGCATTCACGGGAGGAACTAAGCCATGAGCGCTCCAAAGAAGAACCGTGTCCTCAAAACGCGCCCGATGCCTGAACTCATCCCGGTTCAGCCCACGCAAACCGGGGGGGGGGGGGGGCGACAGCATTACCGCCATCCGCATCAGCATCTTTCATCGCAAGGGAAGCCGCTATTGGCAGGCGCTGATCGTCTGGGGCAACCGCCGCAAGCGTGTCACCACGCGCACCACAATCAAGGCCAGCGCATTGGAATACGCGCAACTCGCTTATCGCCATTACTCCAGCGAAAGCCGCAAGCCCGGTTTCATCGACACCTTTCCGCCTAAACGCAAACCAGCCGAAAAATTATGAGCCATCCCATCATGAACCGCTCGCACATTCGCCATGAGTTCAAGGCGTGCGAAGGCGCTGGCGGCACCATCCCCACCCGCAAACAGGCGGGCAAAGAACGCGCCGCCCTCAAAGCCTGGGCCAAGAAAAACCCGTCTCCTTTCAACTTCAACCGTCGCCCCAAAACAGCCCAATGAAAAACGCATCGAAAAAATCAGCTCCCCAATCCCAAGAAGAACGTGACCGCGCCCACTACCAGACACTCTGCACGGTTCCATCCAACGACGAAAATTTCAAGGCCTCACTTGAGGACGCGGGATCGGAGGCCCTAAACGAAGCCTTGGAATACCGTGCGCTGTCAGGTTCCAAGACCGCCTACAACGCCATCCGGGCGGAAATTCGCCGCCGCCTGGATGAGGCCGGAATGGATACTGAAGTGCCCACCCTTGCGGAGCGGATGGCACAAATGAAACAGGACGATGACGCGATCCTTATCCAGCGGCAGCGCATAGCTTCTGGGAAAGTTCCGGCAGCCTACATTTCCGACTGTGAGGAGGTTGCCAATCGGCTCCTTTCCACAGAGAGCCTCGCCAAACGCAAAGCCGATCTTTGTGGAGAAACTACCCAAACGGCATTGTCGGTCGTTCCCGCCGAACCGACCGACGCGCAGATGGGAGCCCAGCTCACCGAGCAATACCACCGCGCCACCGAGGGGATGCGCGCCGTGGTCCGTTTCGGCGCAATGATGCTCCAGTTGCGCCAAGAATTGGCAACCGTGTCCACGCGTGGACAGGTTTCTGGAGGAAAAGACTCCACGCGTGGAGCCTTTTCGTCTGGCGGTCCAGGCCGGGGGAAAAAAGGAGGTCTTTCCGAATGGCTACGCACATTTGCCCCCGATGTTCCCGAGGCCACAGCCTACCGTTTCATGCAGGTTGCAGAGAGCGTGCAAGACTCTTTCAACGCCCTTTCCGCCGCCGCTCTCAACAAGGCGGGCGGCTTCGCCGCCTTCGTCACCGCAGACCCGGCCCTGCTCCCCGAAAAGCTCGCCGCCAAACAACTCGAACTCTGGAGCTTTGTGGACGGCACCAGCCAGCGCTCCTGGCTCGATAAACTGCGCCCGCACAAGCTCCAAGGCGGCAAGCGGGAGCGCGATCCCAACAAGGAAGCGCCCAACCCCAATGACCCCAGCGTGATGGCCAGCAACATCTGGGCTCCTCTCCTTCGCCAACTCGCCGAGGAAGGGTTGACCGAACGCTCGTGGATGCACCTTCCCAAGGCCGAACTCGAACACCTGGACGGCCTCCTCTTGGACATCCGCAAAGCCATCAAGGGAGAAAAATAACCCATGCCACCCGTCGCTCTCACTCTCGCTGTTCCGCCCTCCGACGCCGCTGAATTCGCCCAGTTGCCCGCCGAATGCAAGGCGGAGATTGGCCGTTGGCTGCGCGGCATGGAGCGCCTGAATACGGGCGGGCGCATCGGCGCGACGCTCACACAGATCGGCGCGGCGATGGGCCTCAGCTACAAGCGGACCCGGACGATCTACGACGCCTTCCGCCACAGCGGCGATTGGCGCGTGTTCATCAACCACGCCAAATACCAGCCGGTCGCCAAGAAGCTCCCCGCGCTCTTTGTCGAATACTGGATCACCAAGCGCGAGGAAAACCAGCGCGACAAGGGCCGCGCAGCGCACCGCACCCTGGTCCGCGAATGGCAGTCCTGTAAGGCGATCCCCGGCTACCCGCGCCCCGCCGATTGGCCCGACTACAGGCCGTTCCCTGTCGCCACGGTCACCGGGCTGCCCGCCGGTTGGTCCATCGGCAATCTCTCCAAGATCAAGTCCACGAAATTTGAGCGCACCGCCATTCAGCAGGGCCTTGGAACCGCGATTGCCAAACATGCCCCGAAGGTATTCACCACGCGCAAAAACCTCTGGGTCGGATCGCACTACATGTTCGACGACGTGAAGCACGATCTCTTCACCTACGTGCTCAACGCCAACCAGGTGGCCCGCGTCTGGGAGTTCGGCTGTCTGGACGTGTTCAGCGCCTGCCGGTTCGCCTGGGGCGACCGCCCCAGCCTCGAACGCGCCGACGGGAAATACGACGGGCTCAAAGGCGAGGACATGCGGATGCTGGTCGCTGCCGTGTTTTTTAACACCGGCTTTTCCCCGCGCGGCACCGTCTGCATGACTGAGCACGGCACCGCCGCGATGCCCGAGGATGTGATCCGGCTCCTGAGCGATTTCACCGAAAAGCTCATCACCTTCAACGGCTCCGGCATGACCGGAAAAGAACAGGCGATCGCCGGAATGTGGCGTGGGCGCGGTGGCGGAAATCCGCGCCACAAGAGCCCGCTGGAAGCCTGGCATGCGCTGCTCCACAACGAAACCGCCGCGCTGCCAGCGCAGACGGGCCTGAGCGTGGACAACCGCCCCGAGCAGCTCTACGGCCTGCTCGACTACGCCGACGACATTTGCAACGCGATGCTCAAGCTGCCGCCGGAACAGGCCGCAAAGCTCATGCTGCCCATGATGGAGTACCACACCGAGCTTTTGCCGCTGCTTGGCGATCTCTACCGGCTCATCAACGGGCGCATCGACCACGAGATCGAGGGCTGGGTTGAGGCCGGAAACCTCATCGCCGAATATCGCGCCAACCCCGAGAGCGAAGCCTGGGTATCGCAGCACGATTTTCTTGCCCTGCCCGGCACGGCCCGCATGGCTCTTTCGCTCGCCGCGCAGCAGGATCGCCGCTGCCGCCGCGCCCGTTACCTCTCGCCCACCGAAGTCCACTCCATCGGCTCGCGCGATCTGATCCGCATTCCTCCCTACGTCTGCGCGCAGATCCTCGGAGACCGCTACGCCGCAGAGCGCCGGGTGATCGGCGGTTACATCGAGTTCGAGGACAAATTTATTTCCCCATCGGAACTGCGTTACGAAAGCCTGGTCGCGCTGCCGGACGGGACCGAGCACAACCTGACCGACCGCGAAATTTACAAGACCATCATTAACCCGTTCGATGCCGAACAACTTTTCGTGCATGACGCGAAGGGCGGCTACATCGGCCTCGCCCGGCGCGACCACCGCGTGGACCGCTCAGACGAACACGCGATCCATGTTGCCCAGGGCCGCGTCGGCCACCGCATTGCCACGCAGCTGCAAGGGCCGCGCACCCGCCATGCCGAGAAGGTGCAGCGGATAGCGGAAATGCAGGAGCACAACCGCCGCGTAATCGCCGGACTCCCTGTGACACGCGAGGAAATTGCCGCCGAGCGCGCCGCCGAGCGCCGCATCAAGCGGGAATCCGCCGATCCCGAGGACTTCATGCCATCAGCACCTACCCCGGTTCCAGCGCCTCACACAGCCGCTCCA
>CAIYQA010000192.1 GCA_903928175.1 uncultured Spartobacteria bacterium
CCGACTGTGAGGAGGTTGCCAATCGGCTCCTTTCCACAGAGAGCCTCGCCAAACGCAAAGCCGATCTTTGTGGAGAAACTACCCAAACGGCATTGTCGGTCGTTCCCGCCGTCGTCGAACCCTCCGCAGAGCAGGACATTGAAATGGGCGCACAGCTCACCGCCGAGTGCGCACGCTATCAGCAAGGCGAACAGGACCAGAAAATGCAAGGGCTGTTCATCGGCGCGATGGGCCTCAAATTGCGGTCGCACATCGCCAACGTGTCCGCGTGCGGACACGTTCGCACCGGAGGCAAGCAAGCTGCCGGAACCGGACTCAAAGGCTGGCTGGAACGCTACGCGCCCCAGGTGCCCCGCTCGGCCCTGTATGAGTGGATGTCCATTGCAGAGGGCGTGCAAGCCCATTTCCGGCTCGCCCAAAACGTGGACCTCAAGACGCTCATGTGCAGTAGCTCGGAGGAACTCGCCCCCAAGCTCGCCAAAACCGCCGACTGCATCCGCAAATACCTGGAAGGCAAATCCCGCCGCCAGCTTGAGATGCAGTTCGCCAACCGCACCACGGGCGGCAAGCGCGAGCGGGATCCCGACAAGGAACCTGCCGACCCTTCCGATCCTGCGGAGATCGCCTGCACGCTCTGGCGTCCGCTGATGAGCCAGCTGGCCGAGGAAGGGCTCCACGAGAAGTCTTGGATGCACCTCCCAGATGCCGAAATGGAGCAGCTCAAAGGGTTGCTGATCGACCTCCAGAAAGCCCTCAAGGGAACCAAATAACCCATGCCCGCGCTCACCCTCACCACCGCGATCCCGAAAAGCGACGCCGCCGAATTCGCCGCGCTCCCGGCTGCCTGCCGCGCCGAAATCACGCGCTGGATGCGCGGCATGGAGCGGCTTCACAGCGGCGACCGCATCGGCTCGTCCCTGGCTCAGCTGGGTGCGGCCATGGGCCTGAGCGCCAAGCGTGCCCGCGCGATCTACGACGACTTCCGCCACAGCGGCGATTGGCGCGTCTTCATCAACCGCCGTAAATACCAGCCGGTCGCCAAGAAGCTCCCCGCGCTCTTTGTCGAATACTGGATCACCAAGCGCGAGGAAAACCAGCGCGACAAAGGCCGCGCAGCGTGGCGCGTATTGATCCGCGAATGGCAAGCCTGCAAGCCGATCCCCGGCTACGACCGCCCGGAGGATTGGCCGGAGCACGCGCCTTTTCCAGCCGCCACGCACACGGGGATCCCGGCAGGCTGGTCGCGCGAAAACCTTTCTCGGCTCAAGTCGAGCAAGTTCGAGCGCACCGCGATTCAGGAAGGGCTTGGCAAGGCCATCGCCAAATACGCGCCCAAAGTTTACGCCACGCGCAAGAACCTCTACGTCGGCAGCCATTACATGTTCGACGACGTGAAGCACGATCTCTTCACCTACGTGCTCAATGCCAACCAGGTGGCCCGCGTCTGGGAGTTCGGCTGCCTGGACGTGTTCAGCGCCTGCCGGTTCGCCTGGGGCGACAAGCCGAGCGTCGAACGGCCCGATGGCAAATACGACGGCCTCAAGGGCGAGGATATGCGCCTGCTGGTGGCCGCTGTTTTCTACAATACCGGCTATTCTCCGCGCGGCACGGTCTGTATGACCGAGCACGGCACTGCCGCGATGCCGGAAGTCCTCGCGCGCTTGTTGCACGACTTCACCGGCGGCCTCATCACCTTCAGCGAATCCGGCATGACCGGCAAGGAGCAAGCGCTCTCCGGAATGTGGCGCGGGCGCGGCGGCGGTAACCCCCGCCACAAGAGCCCGCTGGAAGCCTGGCACAGCCTCATGCACAACGAGACCGCCGCCCTGCTCGGGCAGACCGGTCTCAGCGTGGATCGCCGCCCGGAGCAGCTCCACGGCTTGCTCGATTACGCGGACGACATTTGCAAGGCGATGCTCAAGCTGCCACCGGACCAGGCCGCAAAGCTCATGCTGCCGATGATGGAATACCACACCGAGTTCCTGCCCGTGCTCGGCGAACTCTACCGGCTCATCAACGGGCGCACCGACCACGAGCTGGAAGGATGGGTCGAAGCAGGCAACCTCATCGCCGAATACCGCGCCAACCCGGAAACCGATGCATGTGTTTCCCAGCACGATTTCCTTGCCCTCCCGGCCCCGGCCCGCATGGCCCTCTCGCTGGCCTCACAGCAGGACCGCCGCTGCCGCCGCGCCCGTTACCTTTCCCCCGCCGAAGTGCATTCCATCGGCTCGCGCGACCTGGTGCGGATCCCGCCCTACATCGCCGCGCAGATCCTGGGCGATGCCTACGCCGTCGAGCGCACCGCCCGCAACGGCTACTTTGAATTTGAGGACAAGCTGATCTCCGCCAGCGAACTGCGCTACGAAACGACCATCACCCTGCCTGATGGCAGCGAAGCGCACCTGGCCGACCGGGAGACCTACAAGACCATCGTCAACCCGTTCGACCCCGAGCACCTGTTCGTCCATAACGCCAAGGGAGGCTACATCGGCCTCGCCCGGCGCGACCACCGCGTGGATCGCGCCGACGAACACGCCCTGCATGTTGCCCAGGGCCGCGTCGGCCACCGCATTGCCACGCAGCTGCAAGGGCCGCGCACCCGCCATGCCGAGAAGGTGCAGCGGATAGCGGAAATGCAGGAGCACAACCGCCGCGTGATCGCCGGACTCCCTGTGACACGCGAGGAAATTGCCGCCGAGCGCGCCGCCGAGCGCCGCATCAAGCGGGAATCCGCCGATCCCGAGGACTTCATGCCATCAGCACCTACCCCGGTTCCAGCGCCTCACACAGCCGCTCCA
>CAIYQA010000193.1 GCA_903928175.1 uncultured Spartobacteria bacterium
AATCAGCGTGGCGGCGGCAACGCTCCAGACGGTATTTGCAGCCGGGGAAGGCAGAGGATCGGGTAACGCGGTGACGGTGGCCGTGTGGACCGCTGGAAGCAGCGCCGGGGCGCGGCGGATCGGGAGATTGGTCAAGTCGTCCGGGATCGCCGTTTTGAGGAAGAGCACCTCTTTGCGGGCCGGGATGTCGATGCTGAGAACCGTGTTAGTGGAATCAGTCGCCGCCGGGCTTGCCTTGGGGAGGTATTCTTCGAGCACGTTTACGCGCTGTTCGAGCGCTTCGAAGCGGCTGTCGAGGCCGACGATCTGCTCCATCGTGTGGGTATGCTGTAAAAAACTGTCGCGGATGCCAGCGGCGGTGATGACGACCAAAAGTGCGGCGCTGGCCGGAGGAGTGGTGCCTGCGGCGAGAGTCACAGTCAAAGCATCTGCGCCGCCCGAGGTGACGGTGTAATCGGTGCCCGCGACGAGCACACGACCGTCGGCGATGTTTTGGCGCACGAGCACGCTGGCCAGCGCGTCGGAATGCAGATTATGGGCGATCACAAATTCCGTGGCTTCGCCGTTGCCTATGGGGGCCGCGTAGTAAAGCTGGCCCCGGAAAATCTGGTCCATCGTGAACGGGATGTAATCCGTGGCGATGGGTCGCAGCCAGTCGATGCCTGCGGCGGTGGCGAGCATCCCGTAAAGGACGCCGCGTTGGATGGTCACCGAGGTCTGGAATTTTTCGCGGCGAACGCCACCTTGTGCATTGCTGTCGCCGATCCCGACCTCGATCTCCAGCGGCAGAGTGACCGAAGCTGCATTGCGCAGCATGGCAAAAAGCGGCGGGCGGTCTAAGCCGAGGGCCACGGTGAGATCGCCCTCGGGCGCGTCGGGCACCAGGACTTCGAGCAACGGCCAGGGCTGGCCTTTGAGGTCTCCGGCGAACTCGATTCGCATGACGCCGTCGCGCGGCAGGGTGACGATAAACCCGGAGCCGAAGCCAGCCAGGGCGGCGGCGACCGCATCGGTGTCGTCGTCGCGCGAAAGGATCGCCGAGCGTGCGCCGTTGAAGCGGAACTGGTAGGAACCCCGAAACGCGGGCGGCATGGTCAGTTGCTGGATTTCATTCCACTCGTAGCCGGTTCCATCGGCGCCGCCCTCCTGGACTTCGGTCACACTCGGTGCGGCGGGCAGAATGCGCTCGCTGGAATCGCTGAATGCCGCCGGTGTCTGGACAAGGCGCAGTTCGGAGACCCATTTCCCGGCGACCTGCCAGGCTGAGGTAAGCCCGAGGGACGGCGGCTCCAACTCGTCGTTGACCACGGTAATTGCGACGTTGGTTTGACCTGTCCCAAACATGAAAAGCAGCGACTCGTCGGAGCTGGTCACTTTGGGCGCGCCAAACTCCGCAATGATCTCCGTGAGTGCAGTAATCTTGGCGGTGATCTCAGCCGCACCGGCGTTCCAATCCAGCGGGGCCGTGGTGTTGGTGGCGCTTTGCGCGGCATCCCCGATTTTGAGGCAATACTTCCCGCTCTCGGGCCGCACGTCCAGGTTGCCAATGGCAACTTTCAAATACTGCACGTCGGCGCTGACCTCGGTGGCGTTTCCCTCGATATTTTCCTGGAAGCGAAGGGCGAGTTCGAGCGTCTCACCAAAGGTCAGGGTGGGGAGAGTCCACGCGCCCGATCCGGAGCTGATGGTTTTGTCGGAAGAGTTGAGGTAGGCGAGAGCTTTCATACTTAGTTAAGCAGGGAAATAGGGGAGGCGATGGCGTTGTGGGGAAAATCGGGATCGAGCCGGTCGATCAAGGCACCCGCTTTGATCGCTTTGGCACGCTTGGCTTTGGAGCGGGCGGTTTTGTCGAAACCGAAGGTGTCGGTCGTGTCTTCGGGCGGATCGGGAAACACCGCGTCGGCCCCGCCGCCGGTCGGCGTCCAGAAATTGCCCGCCAAGGAATTGGCGGAGACGATGTTTGCCGCCGCGTTCATCATGTCGTTAATGGAGCCCATGATGGAGCCGATGAGCAACTGCCCAACACCCCCGGCGAGCACGGAAAAAGAGGCGGTCAGCGCGCCGGGAACGCTCATGTTGGGCGGCGGCTGGAGACGTGGCTGCGACCAGTTGAGATTCCAGAAAAGTTTGTGCGCGACAAAAGGCATCCAACTGCCGTCCGGATTTCCTTTGGCTCCGGGAGGCGACACCAAATAAACAGTGGCAATAAGCGTCTCGTCCCAGGTCTGCTCTTCGTAAGACCTCATCCAATCACCCGTGCCGGGATCGTAGTTGTTGTTTTGCACCGGGTCGAACTGAGCGGTGGAAATGATTTTTAGACTGTCATTCGGAGCCGGTGTGCGCTCACTGAGAGTTTGAGTGACGATGGAGGTTCCAAGGATGTAATCCACGGGAAAATCAATCTGCGAAGTGAGCGCGGTGCGCGGCTGGTGCAGCACGATATCGCTGGAACACACGCGGCGGTTCATTTCCACGACGCCGCGCCGGACAAAATAGAGCGGGATCGGAGCGTCCAGTCCCAGCTCTCTGTAAGGCAGCGAAAGAAGCGGGTTGCGGTAAAGCGGCACGTAGAGCTTGGTTTTGCCGTCCACCTTTTCGGTTTCCTCGGCGAGCCGCGCGGCCTGGGCGATATCCGCCGCGCCATCCCAGGCGGTGATCGGCGCGAGGAAAGTCGGGGTCGCTTTCATCCGATCCGCCGTGGTGAGCACGCTCGGGCAGCGGCCATTGACAAAGCCGGGACGGACCACGGCGACCCATTCGTTTTGGGAGGGCCAGAAATAGGCCTTGGTAAACCATGGATGATGCCAGTCTGCGCCCTGCATCGAGACCGCCTGGCCGGTCGGGTTGCGCACCAGCCGCGCCCCGTCGCCCGCGCGAAGCTGGAGGCCGGGCCGCGTGGCGACCGGGGCGACTGGTTTTGGCAGGATCGGGATCATAAAAAGAAATGCTGAACCGGCCCGGTCGTGGAAGTTTTCTGGACATACCGCAGGTTAAAAAACAGCACCGGCCAGACCATCACCGGCTTTTTGTTTTTCCACACAATGCACGCCACGGCGGTGCGCCCGATGGTGCCGCCGATGGAACCACCGGGAGCGGCGGCGTGAATGATTTCCACTTTGGATTTTTCGTCGATCTGCCCTTTGGCGTTCGGCGTCACTTGGAGAACGGCCCAGCTTTCGTTGGTCGCCTGGTTGATCTCACCCGCGCTCAACGTCAAAATCGGCGGCAGTTCGCCGGTTTCTCCCGACATCAACTTGCCGTTGATTCTCGGCTCATATTTGCCGTCCACGACACCACGAGCGAAGCGCAGCCCGGCTCCCGTGCCGCTGCCCACCAACACCGGACGCCAGGGGTGATTGAAGGAGACGCCTGCGCGCGGGTCGGAGATCGAGAACCCGTTCAGGGTCGAAGTCAGCAGCGTTCCTTTCCCCGGTTGGAGGCGGACGTTTTGAGACTGGTGCTGTGGCGAGTTCATCTATTGGTAAACAGGAACTGGCCAACCACCTGGCCCACTGAGCCAATATTCCTCGGTGATGTCGTAAATAAGACCGCGTCTGCGGTAGCTTGGCGCAAGACCGAGCCAGTTTCTGCCTTCGATCAATTTGGGAGGTGTCCCTGGAATACTGTTGGTTAAAACGTGTCCGGCAATTTCCAGAATTTCAGGCAAAATATCTATCGCGGCATAGCGAAAGCGATAAGTCCCCTCGATCCGGAAATAATCATTTATCCCGAACATCGGATTTGTTGGCGCAGTATCCGACTTGGCCCAAGGATCGCTGGTCCCATCCGGGCTGTAAGGAGGCCAGATGACGTTTTGACCGTCATTGTCGGGCATGCCGCCATACTTTTTAATCAGATCCTGAAAGTCTTTGTGCCGTTGAATCGGCACCTGTGAAAAGCCTGGGGTGAAACCGTAGTCGAGCGAGTTATTGCGATCTTTAAAAGTAACATTGTTGCCGTTGCCTTTCACTCCCTGGAACGTCCAGTTCGTTCGCATGCCGCCTTCGGTCTGCCGCGTTTGCTCACCCACCAGCATCATCGAGTTGCTCACGATGGGAACGGGTGGTCGTTGTGCGTCAATATCATCCATGGACAAGCTCCCTTCGGAGGGCTGCCAGAGTTTGGAAAGGATCAGCGTGCGGATGCCGATCAGGTCGGTCGTGTCATTGAGAATGACGAGTTGTGTGGTGCCGTAGATCATTGTCCGAAAGAGGTGTCG
>CAIYQA010000194.1 GCA_903928175.1 uncultured Spartobacteria bacterium
GTAAGCGGTGCACCGAGCACCTCTATCCAGGCCGGATGAAGCCGGGCAGGATGGCGGCATGCATAGCGAAGCGATTCGGGACGAGTTGTTGAAGGTGGACCGGCGAGGCCGGGTTCGGGTGTCGGCGAAGCGGCGGGAGGCGTTGTTGGATGAATTCGAGCGGTGCGGGGTGAGCGCGGCTGCGTTTGCAAAAGCCATCGGAGTGCGTTACCAGACGTTTGCGACGTGGCGGCAGAGCCGTAACAAGCGCAGAGCGGCAACGGCGGAGAGTCCTATCGAGGGAACGCTTCCGGCACTGCCTCCCGCGCCGTCAGCAAATGGAATGCGATGGGTGGAAGCGGTGATGGATGGGCAATCGGTTGCACCGCGCAGCATTGGGAGGGCAACGAGCAGCGTTCTTGCGGTTTCTTTGCCGGGCGGGGCGCGAATGGAGATCGCCGATGTCGCCCAAGCGGAGTTGGCCGCCGTGTTGCTGAGGGCGCTGAGAGGCAATGGGAATCAGGCATGCTGAGTTTTGCCGGGAGCTTGAAGGTGTGGGTGGCGTTGGAGCCGTGCGACATGCGCAAGGGGTTTAACGGTCTGCACGCGCTGGTGAGCGAGCGTCTAGGCGAGGACCTGCGAGCCGGGGCGCTCTTCGTGTTCAGCAACCGCCGGCACACCCGGCTCAAAATCCTTTACTGGGACGGCACGGGGATTTGGGTGATGACGAAAAGGCTGGAGCGCGGGACGTTTGCCTGGCCGCGCAACGTGGAGTCGGGCCGAGCAAAGCTCAAGCTGAGCGGCGAGGCGCTGGCGATGCTGACCGATGGGATAGACCTGCACGGAGCGAAGATGCGGCCTTGGTATGAGCGGGAATAACGGCGTTTTGGCAATGCAGGAAAAGCATTGGATAATATCGGTGTGGCGGCGGTAAAAAAGCTCTGCGAATCTCCTGCGCATCCCGCCCCAATGACCTCCGAACGCGAACAAGAATTGCTGCAAAAGCTCTCGGAGCGGGAAGCGGAAATTGCGCGTTTGCAAGAGATCATCCGGCGTTTTGGCGATGAAACGGAACGCGCTCTTGAAGACTACGCGCGTATCCGGCAGGAGAACGCGCTCCTCAAGCAAAAGGTGGATCTGCTCATCAAGCGGATCTTCGGCGCGGGCAGCGAGAAGATGGATCCCAAGCAACTTGAGCTGTTACTGGAAGGAAGCTCGCCGGGAAAATCTCCCGAGCCCGTGTCGGTGGCGGAGGCCCCACGGCGCTCGAAGGCCCCCTTTTCCCCGCGTGAGAAAAAGCCCCGGCTGCCCGAGCACCTGCCGTGCGTGGAGCAGATCGTTGATCCGCTCCCGGTCCAAGCCGAGCCGCAGGCGTGGCGCTTTATTGGAGAAGAAGTGAGCGAGCAACTCGACTACGAACCGGCGCGCTTCCTGCGTCGGCGTTTGATTCGGCGCAAATACGTTAAACGGGGCGATCTCGACGGCGCACCCATCATCGCCCCGCTGCCGCCGGTGTTGCAGGAACGCTGCCTCGCCGCGCCCGGCCTGCTGGCGCAGGTGATCGTGGCGCGCTATTGCGACCACCTGCCGTTCCACCGTCAGGAGCAGATTTATTCCACCCGCCACGAAGTTAACATCCCCCGGCAAACCCTAGGGCACTGGGCGGACCTGTGCGCCGACTCGCTCGGGATCATCTACCGGGAAATCAACGCGGGCGTGGTCGCAAGCGACTACATCCAGATGGACGAAACGCCCATCGCATACCTCGCGCCGGGCAACGGCAAGACCGAGACCGGCTACTTTTGGGTGTGCAACCGGCCCGGCGGTGACGTCGTCTTCCACTGGCACGCGAGCCGCGCGGCCAAGTGCGTCGAGAAAATCCTCCCGGCGAACTTCCGTGGCGTCATCCAGTGCGACGGGTATGCAGGCTACCGCAGCTTTACGCAGAGCCCGGAGCGCGAGGGCCGAATCCGGCTCGCAGCCTGCTACGCCCATGCGCGCCGCAAGTTTATCGAAGCCCAGGAACAAGCCCCGCGCCTCGTCGGCTGGCTCTTGAGGCAGATCGGCCACCTTTACATGATCGAGCGGCACTTGCGAGAAGAGCGCGCCGGCCCTCGATTGCGACAAGCCATCCGGTCCGCACAAAGTCGCCCCATCCACGAACGCATCCACCGGGCGCTCGTGCGATTGAAAATCAAAAAGCGCTACCTGCCACAGAGTTCCCTGGGCAAAGCCATCGACTACACCTTGGGTCAATGGAACGGCCTCGGCGTATTCCTTGAAAACGGGCGCGTGGAGATCGACAACAACCTCGTCGAAAACGCCATCCGTCCCACCGCCGTTGGAAAGAAGAACTGGCTGTTCGTAGGCAATGCCGACGCGGGCCAGCGCGGAGCCATCCTCTACACCATCATCGAAAACTGCCGACGCCAGAGCATCGACCCCTACGCCTACCTGCGCGAGATCCTCACCAAACTGCCCACGCTTACCAACCGGCAGATCAACGACTGGACTCCGGCAGCCTACGCCCGCCGACTCCGCGAGCAACAGCGCGCCCCCCTCCGCCGCGCATCATAAATCTCGTAGCGATACCGCTACGACGTTTATGACA
>CAIYQA010000195.1 GCA_903928175.1 uncultured Spartobacteria bacterium
CCTCGCCACCAACGCCGCCTGCGCATCCGGCCTCCAGGCGGTAGGTGCTGCGTATGATTCCATCCGGCTTGGCAACCAGGATGCAATCCTGTGCGGTGGTGCGGAGGAACTCCACCCTTCGGTAACGGGTTCGTTCGACGTCATGTTCGCCGCATCCACACACTACAACGACAGCCCGACACAGACGCCTCGTCCGTTCGACCGCGACCGAGACGGCATCGTTTGCGGCGAGGGCGCGGGCATTCTTCTTCTCGAAGACTACGAACACGCCTGCAAACGCGGTGCGAAAATCTACGCTGAAGTCATCGGCTATCACACTTGCGCGAGCGGGGAACACATAAGCCAGTCCAGCAAACCAGCGCTCGTCCAGTGTCTGCGGAGCGCCCTGGCAAGCGCCGGTGTGGATCCGGATCAAGTGGATTACGTGAACGCCCATGCTGCGGGAACGCAACAGGGCGACACTGAGGAAGCAGCCGCCATCGGCGAAATCTTCGGCGAGAGCGTTCCCGTTAGCAGTCTCAAAGGGCACATGGGCCACACGTTGGGCGCATCGGGTCCGATCGAATTGATCGCCTCCCTGCTCATGATGAAAAAAGGCATCATTTTCCCAACGCTCAATCTCCAAAATCCCGCTCCCGACTGTTTGGGCATCCAACACGTCTGCGCATCTCTTCACAAACCCTTAAAGACCATTGTCAAAAACAGCTTCGCATTTGGCGGCATCAACTCCTCCTTGGTCTGTAGAAAGCTAGGCACAGCCTAGGCTCCAAACACCCACCTGCATCACCTCATTAGCTTTTCACATGGACAAACAACAAGTATCCGCCTGCATCATCGATATCTTTGAAAAAGAGTTCGAGGTCGCCCCAGAACGTCTCACCCCGAACGCCCACCTCTTCCAGGATCTCGGTCTGGATAGTCTCGATATTGTCGAAATGATGATTCAGCTTCAGAAGGCGTATGGCATCCAACTCCGTGATAGCGAAGAAGCACGCGCTATCAGAACCCTCGATAACCTTATTGATTTTGTCGTGAGCGAAATCGAAAAAGAGGCAAAAAAAGATGCCCCCGAAGACGACTCCACAAGCAACGTATAATCGAGGAAATGAATCGACTCCTGCAAACTGCGGTCTTCTATGCGCTCTACGGCTTATTCACGCTGGTGTATATTCCAGTGGCCCTGCTTCTGGGTACGCCTGTGGCTTTGTGTTTGTCGCACCGGGGAGCCCTACACATGACGCGGCGGATCATAAAGTGCTACGGGGTCGTTACTATCCTGCTTGCCCGCCCGTGGATTCGATGCCGGGTGGAGAATCGTTCGGGACTCGATCCCACCAAAGGTTGCTTGTTCATATCCAACCACCAATCCATCGCCGATCCGTATTTGATGGGCCTCCTGCCCAACGAATTCATCTTTATCTCCAACCACTGGCCCTTCCGCATCCCCGTTTTGGGCGCTTTCGCCAAACTGGCCGGCTTTCTCAACGTCCAAGGGCTTGCTCCCGAGGTATTCTTTGAAAAAGCCGCCCGCCTGCTGGCTGATGGAGTCACCCTTTTTTGCTTTGCGGAGGGAACCCGCACCCGTACGGGAACCCTCGGCCCGTTTCATACTACCATCTTCCGGCTGGCCCTCCAGACCCGCGTGCCGATCGTCCCGGTCTGCATCTCCGGGCTCTACGGCATCATCCCGCGTGGCAATGTCCTGCTGAATCCTGGCACTGTCCATATTCATGCGCTTCCGGCGCTGTTGCCTCACGATTTTGAGCAACTGACCTCGCACCAACTCAAACAAAAAGTGCGCGATTTGATCGCCGCGGAACTCGCGTTACTTGAGGGGGGGGCCCCGTGTTGATAAAACCCTCCCACACCGCTTGGAATAGCGTGAGGCAGATGGCCGATGTCCAACAACTACTACTTCGGCAACACCTCGCCCACTGCCAGCTCCATTCTCCTTATTACAGCAGTGTGCTCGCGGGGATCGCCTCCGAACAAGTCACGTTGGAATCCCTGGCGGATATCCCTTTCACCAACAAAGCCGATTTTTCCGAACGCAACGCCGAGTTTCTCGCCGTCCCCACAGAAGATGTCGTCGATATCGTCCTTTCATCAGGCACCACCGGCGCACCGAGCACCGTGATGTACACCGAGCGCGATCTCCAGCGTCTCGCCTATAATGAAGCCCTCTCTTTCGCCGCGTGCGGTGTGACAAACAAGGACACAGCCCTGCTCACCTGCACACTGGACCGCTGCTTCGTCGCCGGACTCGCCTACCAGATCGGACTGAGGCAACTCGGTGCCGCCGTGATTCGCAACGGCGCAAGCACGCTCTTAAGCCACTGCGATCTCATCCACAGATTGAAGCCGACCGTGGTCGTTGGCGTGCCCACTTTTCTGCGCAAGCTCGGGCTCTTCCTCAAAGAAAACTACCTCGATCCCGCTGATTCCTCCGTGCGCCGCCTCATCTGCATCGGCGAACCGCTCCGGGAAACTGACCTTAGCCCGCTCAAGCTTGGGAGCGAATTGGAAGCCCTTTGGCAGGCCGAAGCATTCTCCACCTACGCTTCTTCGGAGACTGTCAGCACCTTTTGTGAATGCACGGCACGTTGCGGTGGCCATTTACTCCCGGAACTCGCCATCGTGGAGATCGTTGATGCCGCCGGAAATCGCCTTCCTGCCGGAACGCACGGTGAAGTCATTCTCACTCCCCTCCAGTGCGAAGGAATGCCGCTCGTCCGTTTCAAAACCGGCGATGTCAGTTTCCTCATTGAGGAACCATGCGCCTGTGGGCGGATCACCCCGCGTCTTGGCCCCATCCTTGGTCGCCATAGTCAGATGATCAAAACCAAGGGAACCACCGTTTACCCGCTTTCCATCCTTTCAGCACTCAACAGCATCGCCGGAATTTCCGATTACTATGTCGTCGCCACCAGCAAGGATCGCCTTTCGGATCATCTCACTGTGCATGCGGCTGTTTGCGATGGGCACGGCTGTTCCAGTGAATTTATCGCGGAGCAATTGCAGGCCCGGCTGCGCGTTAAAACCAGGATTATCATTGAACCCGAGACCGCCATCGCCCAGCAGATATTCGGCTCGGGGTCGCGCAAGGCCGTCCGTTTTATCGATAGGAGAAATAACTCATGAGTTGCTCAGTCAGATTGGATGGATTCGGATTTTCCCACGAGGAAGTGATGGATGCCGTGAAAAACCGACGTCTGCTTTCCATGGAAATCGAGTTTGGGCGCGAATGCAATTTTCGCTGTCCCTACTGCTATGTCGTCGATCCGGCGAGCGCACCGAAGGAATTGACCCCGGAGGAAATCCGCAACGCCATCGACCAAGCGCATGCACTCGGTGCGCGGCGGCTCATCATGCTCGGGGGGGAGCCGATGCTTTATCCCCAGTTGCAGGAGATGGTGAGCTACATCACCGGCAAGGGGATGGAGATCGAACTCTTCACCAACGGCACCAATGTCACGCCCGAGATGGCCGCCTTTTTCTTCGAGCACAGCGTGAAGGTTGTGGTCAAACTCAACTCCTTCGACCCGGTCGTCCACATCCAGCTCACCGGACGCAAATGGGCGCACGACTGCATCCACACCGCGCTCAACAACCTGCTCGCCGCCGGGTATCCCACCGAGGAAAAACGGATCGCCGCCAGCACGATCATCTGCCGCCAGAATATCAACGAACTCAAGGAACTCTGGTGCTGGCTGCGGGATCGGGACATCGATCCCTACTTTGAAATGATCACCCCCCAGGGCCGCAGCAGCCGCAACCAGTGGCTCTACCCCGAACCCGCCGAAACCGAGGCACTCTTCTTTGACATCGCCCGGCTTGACCGCGAGAAATACGGCCACGAATGGGAACCACAGCCGCCGCTGGTGGGTAACAAGTGCCTGCGCAACCAGTTCACCTGCCTCGTGGACGCCTACGGCAACGTCATGCCGTGCGTCGGCATCACCATCCCGGCAGGTAACATCCGCGAGCGTTCACTCAAGAGCATCCTAGCCGACAGCATCATGTTTGGGCACCTCCGCGATTACAAAGGCCGCATCAAGGGCCCATGTGCCGAGTGTGTTCAGGCCGACGAATGCTACGGCTGCCGGGGCGCAGCCTATCAACTCACCGGCGATTATCTCGGCTCCGACCCCCTCTGCTGGCACAATAAACATCGCTTGGATGAAATCATCCACCTGCCTGCAGCCGCCGCGCCGTTTGCGCCGCAGGAAATCCCGATGCTCCTCGTTGATACCCTCGTTTCCGTGGGCGATGGCGAGGCTGTGACCGAAAGCACCGTCCGCACCGGCACGCCGTTTGTGGATCGCATGGGGTGCCTCGACAATGCTGCCTATCTCGAAATGATGGCGCAAACCGTGGCCGTTTACCACGGCTTCCAGAATCACGGGCGCACCCACGCCGCCCCGGGCGGCATGCTGCTCGGCACCCGCGACCTCAATATCCATGGAGAGGCCCGCGTCGGCGATATCCTGCGCATCCACATCCGGCACACCACCTTGTTCGGCGCTTACAGCGTGCTTAGCGGCACGATCACCCGGAACGGCGAACCGCTTGCCAGCGGCGAACTCAAAGTATGGGAGGGAACCCAGGAACCCCAACCGGTCGCCCTGCTCGTCTGATGAAAGCCGCCCTTCTCACTGCCGCGTGCTGCCTCGGTTTCGCCCTCCTTGCTGCCGCTACCGAGCCGGAGATTACCCCTCGGGTCGCCGAACGCCTGCGCCAACTCGAAGCCAAGCTTTCCACCGTCCAGACACTCAAGGTGGATTTTGTTCAGGAAAAGCAAATGGCGATCCTGGAGCAAAAGCTCGTGCTCAAAGGGCGCATCACGCTTCGTCAACCTGACAAAATCGCTTGGCGCGTGCAGTCGCCCATCCGGTATGCCATGGTCATTGACGGCACAACCCTACGGCAGTGGAGCGAGGACACGGACGCCGTTCAGCAGTTATCGTTGGCGGGCAACCCCGTATTCACCGCAGCCGTCAAACAGATTCAATGCTGGTTCTCGGGAAGTTATTTGGCGCTTACCAAGGAATTTGACGTACAAATCCTTACCGACGCCCCCCTCGCCGTGCAATTCACCCCGCGTGCCGGCTCTTCCGCCTGCGAGGTTATCAAACGCATCGTCATGCGCTTCGGCTCCGACGAGCGGTTCCTCAAGAG
>CAIYQA010000196.1 GCA_903928175.1 uncultured Spartobacteria bacterium
CTCGATCAGCTCGACTATCCCCGCGCGCTGAGCCTGGACCTGCCCATAGGCTCCGGCCTGATCGAATCAGGGCATCGGCACGTCCTTCAGGCTCGTCTCTAGCAAGCCGGAACGGCCTGGCTTGCCGAAAATGCCGACGCCGATGCGCAACTCCGAGTCCTACGCGCCAACGGTCAATGGGCCCATCTCTGGAATTGAAATCTTTACTCACCCACTTTGAATCACGCCCCGGCGTCTCACTGTCCATCTTCTCGGCTGGACTCGGGGGTTTTGAATGTTTATGGTGCCCCTTCGATGCGGGGGAGCCGATGGGCTGAGAGTGTCCGGGTTCTTTGAAATGAACTGGGACAGACCCTTTGAACCTGATGCGGGTGATGCCGCCGAAGGGAGCGAAGCTTTCAGCCATGTCGCTCGTCCGGCATGGCTTTTTGTTTTTAGAAACCAGTTTTTATGACCGAACCCAAAATTTCTCCTGAGCCGCATAGCAGCGATGAATTGCCGAACAGCCGGCGCGTTTACGTGGAGGGCACGCTTCATCCGGAGGTTCGCGTGCCGATGCGGGAGATCACGCTGGCGCCCACGCAGGGCGCGAACGGAGCGGTCGAGGTGAACGAGCCCGTGCGGGTGTATGATTGCTCGGGACCGTGGGGCGACCCTGCTTTTTGTGGCGATGTCACGCAAGGGTTGCCGCGTTTGCGTGAAGGGTGGATTCGCGCCCGGGGCGATGTGGAGGAATACGAAGGGCGCGCCGTGGCGCCGATGGACAACGGGTATCTCTCCGCGCAGCACGCGGAGTATGCCAGCCGCGCCGAGAAAAATCGGCTGCTGGAATTTCCCGGCCTGCGCCGCAGCCCGTTGCGCGCCTCGGCGGGACATCCGGTGACGCAAATGTGGTATGCCAGGCAGGGGATCATCACCCCGGAGATGGAATACATCGCGCTGCGGGAAAATCAGGGGCTGGAGCTGTTGCGCGATCAACTTTCAGACAAAGCGCCGCGCCGTTCGATGCGGCATCAGCACGCCGGCACGTCTGGCCGCTCGGATGCCCCCGGCGTTTTCGCCCGGTTTCCGCAAGCGATGCCGCAGTTCATCACGCCTGAGTTTGTGCGCGATGAGGTGGCGCGCGGACGGGCGATCATCCCCGCAAACATCAATCACCCGGAGGTGGAGCCGATGATTATCGGGCGCAATTTCCTGGTGAAAATCAACGCCAATATTGGCAACTCCGCGGTGGCATCGAGCATCGAGGAGGAGGTGGAAAAAATGCGGTGGGCCACCAAATGGGGCGCGGATACCGTGATGGATCTTTCCACCGGAAAGAATATCCACGCCACGCGCGAGTGGATTTCGCGCAACTCGCCGGTGCCGATTGGCACGGTGCCGATTTACCAGGCGCTGGAAAAAGTGAACGGACGCGCGGAGGACCTCACTTGGGAAATCTTCCGCGACACCCTGGTCGAACAATGCGAACAGGGGGTCGATTATTTTACCATTCACGCAGGCGTTTTGTTGCGTTTCATTCCGATGACCGCCAACCGCGCCACCGGGATTGTCAGCCGGGGCGGCAGCATCCTGGCCAAGTGGTGTCTTGCCCATCACAAGGAGAATTTCCTCTACACGCATTGGGACGATATTTGCGATCTCCTGGCCGCCTACGATGTCGCGTTTTCCATCGGCGATGGCTTGCGCCCCGGCTCCATTGCGGACGCGAATGACGAAGCCCAGTTTGGCGAACTGCAAACGCAGGGCGAATTGACCCGACGCGCGTGGGATCGCGGCGTGCAGGTCATCAACGAAGGCCCCGGCCACGTGCCGATGCACATGATCCATGACAATATGATGGCGCAACTGGAATGGTGCCACGAAGCGCCGTTCTACACGCTCGGGCCGCTCGTGACGGATATCGCGCCCGGCTACGACCACATCACCAGCGCCATCGGCGCGGCGATGATCGGCTGGTATGGAACGGCGATGCTTTGTTACGTCACGCCGAAGGAACATCTCGGGTTGCCGAACAAAAAGGACGTCAAGGATGGCGTCATCGCTTACAAACTCGCCGCCCACGCTGCCGACCTTGCCAAAGGACATCCCGGCGCGCAATACCGCGACAATGCTCTTTCCAAGGCCCGCTTTGAGTTTCGCTGGGAAGACCAGTTCGCCCTTTCGCTCGATCCGGTGACCGCCGTTGCCTTCCACGACGAGACCCTCCCCCAGGAAGGGGCCAAGAGCGCGCATTTCTGTTCCATGTGCGGGCCGCATTTCTGCTCGATGAAGATCAGCGACGACGTGCGCAAATTCGCAGCAGAGCAGGGGATCGCTGAAGAGGAAGCCCTCGCCAAGGGGATGGAGGAGAAATCCCGGGAATTTGTGGAGAAAGGCGCGGAGGTCTACTCCAAACCGGAGTAAGAAATCTCACACAGAGAACACGGAGACACGGAGAAAGGCACTTTAACCTCTGTGTCTCCGTGTCTCTGTGCGAAATTTTTCTGCCTCTCTATTTCTTACCCCGCTTTTTCTTCGTGAGAGAAGTGCGGTGCTTGATCTTCTCCACTTTGCCTTTTTTAAGATAGAGGGCGCGGAGGGTTTCGAGCATGGCATCGCGGTGGTGGTAGAGCCGCTTCGGTTTTCGCGGGGTTACTTTGCTGAGGGCATACGCGGTGAGGAGCGGCAGGGCGATGGTGGAATCGGTGTAGCAGACAACGCAATCCGGTAGGGTCGCGGGATCGACCTTGCCCCAACTGACCGCCTCCGCAGGCGTTGCGCCGGAGAGCCCGCCGGTATCGGGGCGGGCGTCGGTGCATTGGAGGAAGTAGTCATGGCCGCGTTCTCCGATCCCCATAACCTCCTGAAGCTGCGGCTCGGTCTGGAGCATGAAATTTTTAGGCGAACCGCCGCCCAGGATGAAGACGCTGGAGGTGAGGCCATTGGACTTGGCGTTGTAAACCAGGGCGGCGGTCTGGTTGACGTCGCGATTGCAGTCGAAGGCGAGCTTGGAGCCGCGCAAGGCCATGGCGGCGACATTCATCCCGATGGAGGAGTCCCCCGGTGAACTGGTGAAAATCGGGACGCCGTATTGGTAGGCGGCGCTCAACATGCTGATTTCTTTGAGCCCGAGCTTTTTCTCCCGGTCGCAAACATATTTGCCGAGCAGGTGATGGAATTCGTCGGTGCCCATCGTGCGCTGGAATTCCGGTCCCTGGATGACCTCGCGCACGAAGGCGTCGGTGTCGAGGAGCACATCATAGTCGAAGAGGACATCGTAAATGCGAATAACGCCCTGGTCGCGCAGTTTCACGTCGTCGAGAAACGGGGAGCCTGCGTAAAGATGCATGCCCAGCCCGTAATGGAGATCGTGGTAGAGATTCGCACCGGTGGAGACGATCCAATCCACAAACCCGGCCTTCATGAGAGGAATCAGGGCCGAAGTTCCCAGCCCGGCCGGGGTGAGCGCCCCGGTGAGCGTGAGCCCGATGGTGCCGTTGCGGGGCAGCATTTTCTCTGTAAACAAGCGGCAGGCTTCTGCGAGGCGGCCCCCATTGTAGGCCTTGAAAGCGTTATCGATCAAATCCGCCACCCGGACGTTCTTTTGGATGGGGGAGGGGAGCAGCCGCGGAAATTTCTTGTTCAAGAGGCTCATTTCCGAACGGTAGCGCCCAAATATTGCCGGTCAATTCCAAACCCGACCCACGCGATTGCGGGACGATGCACGAATCAGCAATAGGGGAGAACCGGAACGCGCTATTCCCAACTTAAAAAAGCTATACAAAAATGAATTTCGAGGAATTCCAACATCTGGCCCGTCTTTCGGTGGTCGGCGCGCTCGACCCGGATGAAATGGTGCAGTTTCAAGTCGGGCGACTGGAATTTGGCGTAGAGGCGGAAGCATTCATGGAGGAATGCCGCAAACTGAATGCCGTGTTTGCCTTGAGCCTGCGCCCTTGCGCCCCGGACCCGAGAACTAAAGCGCGTCTTTTTGCGAAAATTCGCGGCAATCCAGTACCGGGGGAGCCGAAGAGGTTGGATCTGGTGTGCGGTGAACTGGTGCTTGGAAAACCGGGATTAAACTAGGCGGTGTTCACGAAGGAGAAGAAAATCTGGAACTCAGGAACTCAGGAAAAGACAA
>CAIYQA010000197.1 GCA_903928175.1 uncultured Spartobacteria bacterium
GCGGATGCCGTTTATCTGGGCGAAGTGGAAGGTCGGTTTGACGAAGTGTTGAACGATTTTCGCGCGGGCAAGCTGAAGCCGCTCTACGATCATTTTCATGACCACCCGTCGATGGATAAAGTCGGCCCTGCCCGGCGCGACATCCTGGACCGTCCGCGGTATAACTTCCGGGGCGTCCAGATGGTGGATCTCGTCCATGCCTCGCGTGGTTGCCGCTTCAACTGCTTTCCGTGCTGCGCACAATACCTGGGCGGGCGGAAATTCCGCTTCCGCGATGTGGACGCCGTGGCGGAGGAGATCTCAAAAATCGACAACAACCGGCTTTTCATCGTCGATAACTCCCTCGCTCAAGATGACGAATGGGAAAAGGCGCTCTTTAAAGCCATTGCGCCGCTCAAGAAGAAATGGATTTCCCATCCGATCAAAGATGACGACGAAATCCTCGATCTCGCCGCCGAAGCAGGTTGCTGGTATGTGTATCAAGCCATTGTCGATACGTCGGACTACATGCGCAAGCGGGTCAAACGTCTCAAAGATCGCGGCATCGGCGTGGAAGGCACCATTATTCTCGGCTGCGACGATCACGACGAAGACTACACAAAACGGCTGATTGATTTTTTATTGGAAATCGAACTCGACCTGGCCGAATTCACGATCATGACCCCATTCCCGCACAGTCCAGTCCGTGCGGATATGGAAAAAGACGGGCGTATTCTCCATAACGACTGGATTCGCTACACCGGCGACAACGTCGTCTTCAAGCCCGCAAAAATGAGCATCGATAAACTCGAAGAACTCAACGAATGGGCATGGGACGAGTTTTACCGCGACCAAACGAAGGAAGTGCGCATGGCCAAGCTCTACCTCGATGTTCTGGCAAAAGAGCGTGCGGACGGCACCTACAAGCGCATACGCCCTGCTCGCAATCGCGGTTGGCAAACCCCCAACTCTGCGGCATGAAAATCGTCCTGATTTCATCGAATACCTGCACTTCGCCCTACCCGGTCTATCCGCTCGGGATGAGCATGGTCGCCGCCGCGCTGCGGAGTGCAGGTCACGAAGTGCTTGTCCTCGACCTCCTACATCAACAACAAGCCGACGTGCTCGGGATCGTCGCCGCAGAAAAACCGCGCCTCATCGGCATCTCTATTCGCAACATCGACAATGTCAACCTGCTCAACGAAAAGCGCTACATTCCGGCGGTCAAAGAACTCGTCACCGCGCTGCGTGAAGTGAGCGCCGCCCCGATCCTGCTGGGCGGCGCGGGTTACTCCATCCTGCCGGAACGCATCCTCCAGGAGACCGGCGCGGATTACGGCATTGTTGGGGAAGGCGAGCAACGCATCGTCGAATTTGCCGCCAATGCCGAGGCTGGCATCTTCCCGGATGTCTGCTGCATCCGTTCGGAAACGCTGCTCGACGGCGGTTCCATCCGCTCCGCCTGGTATCACCCGGAGTTGATGGAATACTACAGTCAGAGTGGCAGCCTTGCGGGCATTCAGAGCAAGCGGGGGTGCATCCACCATTGTGTTTATTGCACCTATCCCTACCTCGAAGGCCGCAGCCTGCGCCCACGCAACCCGAAGGATGTCGTGAACGAAATCGAAGCGCTGATCGCCGATTTTCAAGTCTCTCAATACCACTTTACCGACTCCGTCTTCAACGATGACGAGGGGCATTACCGGGCGCTGGTCGAAGAAATTGCCCGCCGCAATCTGACCACGCCGTGGACCGCATTTTTCAAACCCGGCAACCTTAATCCGGAAATCCTGGCGCTGATGAAACGCACCGGACTCCAGGCGGCCGAACTTGGCACCGACGCCTCCACCGACACCACGCTCAAACGCATGGGCAAGAGCTTCACCTGGGCCGATGTGGAAGCGACCAACAACCTCTTCCACGAGCAGGGCATCGCCGCGGCCCATTACGTCATGTTTGGCGGCCCAGGCGAAACCCGAGAAACCGTGGCGGAAGGGATCGCCAACATCAAGGCGCTCCGAAAAGCCCCGGTCTTCATCTTCATGGGCATCCGCATCCTGCCCGGCACCCCGCTGCTCCACCTCGCGGTGCAGGAAGGAGTCATCGCGCCGGATCACGATCTCATCGAGCCCATCTATTACATTTCACCCGCCCTCGAACAGGCATGGTTGCACAAAACACTTGAGGAAGCCTTCCGAGACATCCGCCACATCGTCTTCCCACCTGACGCCTTTGAAAGCACCATCCAGATGCTCAAGAAAATGGGCAACCACTCCGGGCCGCTCTGGGAACTTCTCACTCGCGAACCCGTCCGCCGCCAGCGCCCGGAACACAAAGCCAGAAACTAGAAATCTACCCTTCCAACTCTTATCAACCCGCAACCGACAGCCTCCGCCAACCTCTGGGTCGTTATCCCCGTACATAACAATGCGGGAACGATCCGCGCCGTTGCGCTCGGATGCCGCGAGATCGTGCCCAATGTCCTCATCATTGATGACGGCAGCAGGGATGCCGATTTGCGCGTGCTGATGGCGGACACCGGCATTCCCGTTATCCGCCACGAGGTCAACCGTGGCAAGGGTGAGGCGTTACTCACCGCCGCGCGTGCGGTGAACGAACGCGGAGGCACGACAATGATTGCCATCGACGGCGACGGGCAGCATTACCCGCACGACCTTTGCGCCTTCCTCCCCGTCATCGCGGAGGAACCCGACGCCATCGTCATCGGTGAGCGCGATATGAGCGGCCCTAACGTCCCCGGCAGCAGTCGCTTCGGGCGCAAGTTTTCGGATTTCTGGCTCCGGCTCGAAACCGGGTTGCCTATCCGCGACACACAGAGCGGCTTCCGTGCGTATCCCGTGCGCCACATCCTTGCGCTGGCGTGCGCGGGTCGAAAATACGACTTTGAAGTGGAAGTTCTGGCACGCGCAGCGTGGGCCGGTCTCCCCATTCGCAACGTCCCCATCGACGTCTGGTATCCGCCTGCCGCAGAGCGCATCTCCAGTTTCCGTCCGTTCATGGACAATCTCTGGCTCACGCATCGCCACGTGCTCTTGGTCACGCGGCGGTTTCTTCCGCTGCCGCACCGCAAGCTGGTCGCGCGCCCCGACAAGAAAAAGCGCGGCACCGCCCTCGGTTTCTGGTTTTTCATCATGGCCGTCCGATTCACCGGGTTGCGTGGCGCGTATGGCCTGCTCTTCATCGTTTGCAGTTGGTACGCGCTCTTTGACAGTGCGATTGTCCAGACAGCGCTTGCCTATCTAAAACGCCGATTTCCCACGCACGGGCTGTTGCGCCAGCGCTGGAACGTCTATCAACTTTTCATCGCCCAGGGACGCTGCCTTATCGACCGTTACTACCTTATCCACGGCGGTGACCGTCTCCGCTTTCACAAGCGCGGCTTCGATCAAATCACCCCACTGCTCCAGAGCGAACGCGGTTTTCTTTTACTCACCGCACATGTGGGCAACTGGCAGAGCGCTATGGTCTCCCTGGAAGGCTGGAACAAAACAGTCCACCTGCTGATGCGCCCGGATCCGCACGTTCTGCGCACGCAAAAGCTCGGCCTCCACCAACACGCCGAGCGCGTCCGAATCATCAATCCCGCTGGCTATCTTGGCGGCGTGCTCGACGTGATGAACGCACTGGATGCCGGGGACATCGTCTCCGTCATGGGAGACCGCGATTACGACAGCAGCCGCAAGGTTGCCGTCGAATTCATGGGAGCTGTGGCGCAATTCCCATGCAGTGGATTCGTCTTCGCCCATGCCGCCCGCTGCCCCATCGTCGTCCTCTTCTCTGCCAAGACAGGCCCGTATGATTACGATGTGCAGATCGCCGGGATCATCGAGCCGCATCCCGGCGAAACTAAAGCCGCGTTCCTCCGCCGC
>CAIYQA010000198.1 GCA_903928175.1 uncultured Spartobacteria bacterium
CGACATTGATGACGGCAACGACCCCGGCCAACTTGGCGAGGCGCTCCTGGAGCTTCTCGCGGTCGTAATCGGAGGTCGTTTCTTCGATCTGGCGGCGGATCTGGTTCACGCGGCCCTGGATGTCGGCCTGCTTGCCTTCGCCTTCAACGATGGTGGTGTTTTCCTTGTCGATGGTGACGCGCTTGGCTTTGCCGAGCTGTTCCACAGTGACGCTCTCGAGCTTGATGCCGAGGTCTTCGCTGATGCACTGGCCGCCGGTGAGGACGGCGATGTCTTCCATCATCGCTTTGCGGCGATCGCCAAATCCGGGAGCCTTGACGGCGCAGATTTGGAGGGTGCCGCGCAGTTTGTTGACGACGAGCGTCGCAAGGGCTTCGCCTTCCACGTCTTCGGCGATGATCAGGAGCGGACGGCCACTCTTGGCCACCTTCTCGAGGAGCGGCAGGAGGTCTTTCAAGCTGCTGACCTTCTTCTCGAAGATGAGGATGTAAGCGTTTTCGAGGATGACTTCCATCGACTCCGCATTGGTCACGAAGTACGGCGAGAGATAGCCTTTGTCGAACTGCATGCCTTCGACCACGTCGAGGCTGGTTTCGATCGTCTTGGCTTCTTCCACCGTGATGGTGCCGTCTTTGCCGACCTTGTCCATCGCTTCGGCAATGATGTTGCCGATTGCGGTGTCCCAGTTGGCGGAAACGGTGGCAACCTGCGCGATTTCCGTGCGGTCGCTGACTTTCTTGGAGATGACGGCGAGTTCGTCCACGATCGCTGCGACGGCCTTGGTGATGCCGCGTTGGAGCGAGGTCGGGTTGGCGCCGGCGGTCACATTTTTGAGGCCTTCCTTGTAGATGGCTTCAGCGAGAACGGTCGCGGTCGTCGTGCCGTCACCGGCGATGTCGCTGGTTTTGGAAGCGACTTCGCGGACGAGCTGCGCGCCCATGTTTTCGTAAGGGCATTCGAGTTCGATCTCCTTGGCGACGGTCACGCCGTCTTTGGTGATCGTGGGGCTGCCGAATTTCTTGTCGAGGATGACGTTTCGGCCCGATGGCCCGAGGGTTGCCTTGACGGCGCGGGCGAGTTTCTCGACACCGCGGAGAAGCGCCTGGCGGGCGGCTTCGTCGAATTGGAGTTGTTTAGCTGCCATAATATTTAGTAGGATTTAAGATGTAGTTTTAAATTAGCCGAGAATGCCGAGAATATCATCCTCGCGCATGATGAGGTAACTGGTGCCGTCCACTTTGATCTCGGTGCCGCCGTATTTGGAGATGAGCACGCGGTCGTCCACCTTGACGGTGAAAGCGACTTTGTTGCCCTTCTCGTCGAGTTTGCCGGTTCCGAGGGCGACGACTTTGCCTTCCTGCGGCTTTTCTTTGGCCGTGTCAGGAATGATGATTCCGCCTTTAACAACTTCTTTCTCTTCGAGCGCCTGCACGAGCACGCGATCGCCGAGGGGTTTGACATTTACTGCCATAACTAATGGTTTCTGTTGGTTTTCTTGTTGGTTTTTACTTTGGCCGCCGGACTGGAATCGCGCACCCGCAAAGGGAGCGCGCCCGTGTCGGCGATTTGGGTAATGGTTAGTTGAAAATTGATTGGATGAAAATTTCAGATAAAGAGGGGTGAGAATTCCTTGCTGTACCGAACCCTTCTGCTGAGGCCAGCAAAAGGGTTCCTCGTTCCCAAAAAGGGATGCAGCGCAACTGTTTTTGAGCGCAATGCGAGGGGGCAAATTGCTGTTCCGCGAACGCGATGAGCGGCAACCTCGCTGTTCCCCGAGCGCGGTGAGCGGCAACCTTGCTGTTCCCCGAGCGCCAAAGGCGCGGCTCCATACCAGCCTGGGGCGAAGCCCCAGGTAAACCGCGTCCCCATGCTCAGGGCTGAAAGCCCGCACCATAGGCTAGTCCCAAACATAACGTTCATCATATTCAATGTTGTATTTGCAAAGAAACCCCCGGAACTCTTCTTGGAATGACCGCGTGCGATGGTGCTCCTCCTGGGTGTTAATGTAATCCAGCAACGCTTCTTTATCCGCAGGTCCGACGGAAAACGCCCCATACCCTCTTTGCCAGGCAAAGGCATGCAGTTCCGGCGATTGCCCCTTCATCCATTTCGAGGAGGGGGATTTCAAGCCCTCCACCAAATCCGCCACCATAACGGTGCGAGAAAGGCGCACCGCCAAATGCACGTGATCCGCCGTTCCACCGACCCGGAAACATTCGCAACCCATGTTGCGCACCACCCCGGCCAAATACGCATGCAACGCCTCGCGCACCGACGGCCCGATGAGGGGCAGCCGGTCTTTGGTGCTGAACACCAAATGCACGATAAGGAGTGACAGGGATTGTGGCATGGTTAAAGGGATGGTGCGGGCTTTCAGCCCTGAGGGTTGCGACCGGGGAGTCCTAGGCCTTCGCTTCGCTCCAGCCTAGGCTGGTATGGAGCCGCGCCTTTGGCGCTAAGGGATGGTTTTGTGACGATTCCCAATTCTTTCAACGGAAATAATCTGGTCTGGATTTGACCATCTTCATCGTTCCATTGGCATTCAGCACTGATAGACGCATAATCGTTCCCGATCCAATGCACGGTCATTTCAGGGCCGCCGGATTTCCGCTGTACGAGATCACCGTTAACCAATAATGATGATGAATTGCTCATTTTTCTGATCGTTGCGGCCTCCCTTGGGGAATCACGTGGTTTGATGAATGCTTGTATCATACCGCTCCACCACCTCAGCGCCACACTCCACCACCTCAGCGCCGAAGGCGTGATCCCATAGCAGCCTAGGGCAACGCCCTAGGTCTCCGATCCCAAAAGGGGGCCAGGGCGGCTGAAGGCCCGCACTATTGGCTGCGGATGGATGGGTGATTGGGTGTGGTTTCATGCGGAAATGGTGCGGGCTTTCAGCCCTAAGCTTTTTGATTCATGAGTCCTAGGCCTTCGCTTCGCTCCAGCCTAGGCTGGTATGGAGCCGCGCCTTTGGCGCTCAACAATTACCAAACGACCTCTACTTCTTCTTATCCTCCTCCACACCTTTACTTCTTCTTATCCTCGTCCACGACCTCGAAATCGGCGTCCACTACATCGCCTTCTTTCTTTGGCTTGGCGGATCCGGCGTCTGCTCCAGCGGCGTGTTCGTGGCCTTCTCCCGCCGCTCCGGCTTGGGCTTGGGCGTTCTTGTACAACTCCTCGCTCACGGCCTGGAACTTGTTCTGCAAACTGTCGTAGGCGCTCTTGATCGCGTCGGTGTCGCTGCCTTTGAGGGCTTCGCGCACGGCTTCAATGGCGGCTTCGATCTCGGTCTTCTTGTCGGCGGGAATCTTGTCGCCGAGCTCCTTCAACTGTTTCTCGCACTGGTAGGCCAGGCTGTCGGCGTTGTTGCGGATCTCAATGGCTTCCTTCGCCTTCTTGTCCTCTTCGGCGTGCAACTCGGCTTCCTTCTGCATCTTCTCGACCTCCTCCTTGCTCAGGCCCGAGGAACCGGTGATGGAGATTTTCTGCTCCTTGCCGGTGCCAAGGTCCTTGGCGCTGACGTGCAGGATGCCGTTGGCGTCGATATCAAAGGTGACTTCAATCTGCGGCACGCCGCGCGGGGCCATCGGAATGCCGTCGAGGTGGAAAACGCCCAGGTTTTTGTTGTCGCGCGAAAGCGGACGCTCGCCCTGGAGCACTTTGATTTCCACACCGGGCTGGTTGTCGCTGTAGGTGGAGAAAATCTGCGATTTGCGGGTCGGGATGGTGGTGTTGCGCGGGATCATCGGGGTGGCGACGCCGCCCGCGGTTTCAATGGCGAGAGTGAGCGGGGTTACATCGAGTAGCAGCACGTCTTTGACGTCCCCCTTGAGCACGCCGCCCTGGATCGCCGCGCCGATGGCAACGACTTCGTCCGGGTTGACCCCCTTGTGCGGCTCCTTGCCGATCAAGGTGCGCGCGGTGTCCACAACTTTGGGCATGCGGGTCATGCCGCCGACGAGCACCAGCTCGTCCACTTCGCGCTCGGTGAGCTTGGCGTCCTTCAAACACGCTTTCACCGGGCCGATGGTCCGCTCAAAGAGGTCGTCGCAAAGCTGCTCGAGCTTGGCGCGCGTGAGCTTCTGCATGATGTGCTTGGGTCCGGTCTGGTCGGCGGTGACAAAGGGCAGGTTGAGATCGTATTCCTGCGCGGAAGAGAGGGCGATCTTGGCTTTCTCGGCCTCCTCTTTGATGCGCTGGACGGCGTCGGGCTGCTTGCCGAGGTCGATGCCGGTGTCCTTCTTGAACCCGTCGATGATCCAGTCCATGAGACGGTGGTCCCAATCGTCGCCGCCCAGGTGGGTGTCGCCGTTGGTGGCGCGGACTTCAAACACGCCGTCGCCGATTTCCAGCACGGAGATGTCGAAGGTGCCGCCGCCGAGGTCATACACGGCGATCTTTTCGTCCTTCTTTTTGTCGAGGCCGTACGCGAGCGAAGCGGCGGTGGGTTCGTTGATGATGCGCAGCACTTCGAGCCCCGCGATCTTGCCCGCGTCCTTGGTGGCGGTGCGCTGGGAGTCGTTGAAGTAGGCGGGAACGGTGATGACGGCTTGCGTGATTTTTTCGCCGAGCTTGGCTTCGGCGTCGGCCTTGAGCTTCGCCAGAATCATCGCGGAAATTTCCGGGGGCGAGAACGTCTTCACTTCGCCGCCGACCGTGACCTGCACGTTGATGTCGCCGTTGGCGGCCTTGACGACCTTGTACGGGACGCGGTGGAGTTCGTCGCGCACTTCATCATACTTGCGGCCCATGAAGCGTTTGATGGAGAAAATCGTGTTCTCCGGGTTGGTCACAGCCTGGCGTTTGGCCGCCTGGCCCACGAGCCGTTCGCCGCTCTTGGTAAAGGCAACCACCGAGGGGGTCGTGCGTGCGCCTTCCGAGTTTTCCAGAACCACGGGCTCGCCACCTTCCATCACGGACATGCACGAGTTCGTTGTTCCCAAATCAATTCCGAGGATCTTAGCCATAATAATAAAAGTTGGTTGCCTATCGGCGAGGCCTCTAAAGCAGATGCCGGGCCGTGGGGGTTATTAAACAACAACTTGCTTATCAGCAGATACTTGCGACTTTCATCATCCCAAAATATCCACTCAAACTGCGCCACTATGGCACAGGTGTGCCACGAATTTGGCGCAGGTGTGTCCCACTTGTCCACCGCCCACTTGCGCCCCCAACTTGCTTGTCATCCCGAGCGCAGCGAGGGACCCCGCAATTTATTCCAAGCTCGCGCGCACAGAAAAAGCCACGCTCTGGGATATTTGTGAGGTCCCTCACTCCGTTCGGGATGACAAGCAAGAGGGCCGGGCTTTTGTCCTCTCTTGTGCTGACAAGGCGCTTTAGTAATGCCGATGGGGGTGCGAATGGACCGCTCCGGACGGGTGCCGGTGCCGGTGGACATGCACCAGATGCGTGCGTTCCAGCAAATCCGCGTCCTGCAAAATCCCGGCGGTGGGTCCACTCGCGGCCAGGCGGCCGTTTTCCAGAACGAGGCAGCGGTCGGCGATCTCCTGGGCGACTTCCAGGCTGTGGGTCGTCGTGATGACCGTCTTCTTGCCGAGGCAGCCGAACAAAAAATCGATCACGTGCCCCTGGCTCTGCGGGTCGAGCGCGGCGGTCGGCTCGTCCAGGAGCAGCACCTCGGGGTCGAGCACCAGCACCGAGGCGAGCGCGACCCGCTTTTTTTCGCCGCCGGAGAGGCGGTGGGGCGGGCGGTCCTTCAACGCCTCAATGCCGAGGTCGGCGAGCGCGCAGTGCACCCGTTCGAGGATTTCTGATTTTTTCCACCCCATTTGCAGCGGGCCGAAGGCGACCTCGTCGAACACCGTGGCGTTGAAAAGTTGGGCGTCGGGATTTTGGAAAATAATCCCCACCCGACGCCGGAAGCTGTGGGCAAATGTCGTTTGTGCGAACGCCTCTTCGGTAAGCGGCTCGCCGAAAAATTCCACGCGGCCCCGTTCAGGAAAGCACAACCCGGCAAGCAGCCGCAGCAAAGTCGATTTGCCCGAACCGTTGGCGCCCAGCACGGCGACGCATTCGCCGGGCGCGATGGAGAGGCTCAAGGCGTCGAGCGCGAGAGCCTCCGGGTAGCGGAAGCTCACATCGGCGAGGAGAAATGCGGGGGGCGGGTTCATCTAAAGCTGAAAATTAGCCGCAAAGAGGCGCAAAAGTCGCAAAAAAAGAGGGGCGATCATTTGGGTATGCGTTCTTGGGCAGGACTCGGTTTCTTATAATTTTTGCGCATTTTGCGCCTTTTTGCGGCTATTTCTTTTCTAAATTTTATGGCTGGGCACCCCATCCGAAGGCGGCGAGGGTGATTACTGCAAACATAGCCAATGCGCACCAGTCGCGGCGTTGAAAACGGAAGGCGTCCAGTGTGCAGACTTCACCGCGAAAGCCGCGCGCCTGCATCGCCTCGTACACTTCGCCGCTCAGTTGCACGCTTTTGCTCAGGAGAATCGCCGCGCTCGAAACCGCCATTTGCCGACGCTGTGCCTCCGTGAGCCGTCCCACGGTGCGGGCGCGACGCGTCTCAAAGAAAGCATGCGCGACCCCAAGCAACACAAAGAGATAGCGATAGGTCATGCCGAGGAGCATCACCAAAAGCATCGGCACCCGCAACACGCGCAAGGCTTTGAGCAAAGGGCCCCAACGGGTGGTCAGCACCAGCAGCGCCGCCAGGGTCGCCGTCGCCAGCGCGCGCGCAATCAGGCCGACCGCGCTCTGCAACCCGTGGTCGGTGACCGGCCACCCGGTCCACGGAATGTGAAAAAGGGCGTGGCCGGGCGTGAGGACCACCGCGGGCAGAACCACGGCTCCCGTGAACAAGAGCACGCCGCCCCAGAGCCGCGCGATGGGAGCCAGAACCCGGGAAGTCCGTGCGAGAATGACCCCGATTGCGAAAATCGCCGCCGTGACGGCCAGCCTCTGCGAGGCGGCGGCAGCGAAGATCAGCCCGAGAAACCCCAGCAGTTTCACCCGTGGATCGAGCGGTTGGAGCAATCCCCCTTGCCCCCCGGCCTCGTCGGCCCGAGCGGCCCGCTCCAGCGACCCGGCGAGCCGGTCGAGCGTCTTCTCCATAAAATCGCGTGGGCGTAGGCGGGAGGTGTTCACGAATTAAAAACCAATCTGGAACTCAGGAAAAGGCAAAAGAGAATCAGGAAGCCAGGAAGCCAGGAAAAAGGCGCAGTCAGAACATAGGTAACACCAATAAGAGGTGCGGAATCCCATAATTGGAATGGAGGGCGCTGAAATGCCACGACTTGACAACCCAAAACACCAATAAGAGGTGCGGAATCCCATAATGGAATGGAGGGCCAAAGGCCCGCAAACATACCAGCCTGGGGCAACGCCCCAGGATTCGGAAACAAACGGGTTCCGGGCTGAAGGCCCGGCGCATAAACATAGAGCGCGGATTTCCATTACGATGCTGCGGGCCTTCAGCCCTTGCGCTTTTTCGTTCCGAATCCTGGGGCGTTGCCCCAGGCTGGTATGCGGCCGCGCCATTGGCGCTTCGGATTTTTCCAGTTTATCCATGCAAGTATTATAGCGAGGGATGGATATTTTCCCGGCGTTTGTTTGCGCGGGCCATCGCGTGAAAACCAAGGCTCGCGGCGAGGACCAGCCCGACCCCCAGCATCGCGGAAAGAACGTAGCCGCACGCCCGGCTTTTCAAAAACGGCGGCGCATAATCAGGGATCGGCGCGGTCCAGACCTTTGCCAAGCGCTCCATCCCGCGCGGCGCTTTTTCCGGCGGCGCGACGTTGCGGGAAGCCGTCGCCATCTCCTGCCGCGCTTGCGGTTTGCGAAAATCATCGACGCCCCATTCGCCCCAGGCGGTGCCCGCCGCCAGCAATCCCAGCGGGGTGGCAATCATTAATACGGAGATCCCGATCCAAAACGGCCGGGTGAGCCGCCAGATATTGAGGGGAGCGGGGGCGTGGAGTTTGAAAAGCGCGGCATCGCTGTGTTGCAGCCAGGCCACAACGCCGCCGGAGAGGATGGCTTCCGCCCAACCGGCAATGGTCAAGTGGCCAAGCATCATGGCCGGGACGGCAATGCCAAGCGGATAGGGGGCGTAAAGTGGAACGCCCGAAGCATCGTGAAAGAGGGCGGGTTGGAGGCCGAACTCGATGGCGGCGAGCAGCGCCGCCGCGTTGATCGCCAGGTAGCCCGCAAGCGCCGCCGCCACGACCCGGCGCGGAGAGGCGAGGGGCGAGCGCCCCGAAACCGTGCGATAGACGCAATGGGCGACCAGCGAGCCGACCACCGCCATATTAAAGCAATTGGCCCCGAATGCCGTGATCCCCCCGTCTCCAAAAAGGACGGCTTGAATCAAGAGCGCAATGGAAAGGGCCAGGATGGAAGCCCAGGGGCCGAGCACCACCGTGGTGACGCACATCCCCACGGCGTGCCCCGTGGTGCCGCCGGGCAGTGGCAAGTTAAAGAGCATCACCACAAAAGAGAAAGCGGCACAGACCGAAAGCAACGGAGCCAGGCGCGCGTTGAAGGCTCGCTGCACCCGCTTCAGAGCGATGACCCAGAACGGTGCGGCAGCCCCGTACATCGCGGCGCAGGAACCGGGGCTCAAATATCCGTCAGGGATGTGCATGAATCGTTTGGGATGTGAGATTTCGAAGCGCCCCCGCGAACAGGCCGCATGGCATTCCTACTAATGCACGTTTCAGGCCGTTCCGTCGAGAAGAGGTTGTGCTTTCCCGATTCCAAACAAACCAAGCTCCCTGCCGTTCACGATACTCAGAGTGCATGAAATCACGACCCCAGTTTGGCATTGTCGGCGCCGGTTTTTCCGGGGCGGTATTGGCCCGTTCGCTGGTGGAGAAGCTGGACTGCCGCGTGACGATCCTCGAAGAACGGTCACACATCGCGGGCAACTGCCACACAGAGCGGGACGCCTCCACGGGCGTGATGATC
>CAIYQA010000199.1 GCA_903928175.1 uncultured Spartobacteria bacterium
CATCAGAGAGCGTCGTGCCCTGCAAGGGCACGGGGAGACGCCTGCACTCAAGCCGCTTTCATCTCTCCTTACCCGCGTCCTTCCAGGGCGCAATCCCTCTTCTTTGGATACCCATGGCGGCGCTTCGCTCTGCCCTGGGCTGGTTTACTGCGCCCTTTCAGGGCGGGAGACGTGCGACAAGCCCAGCCGGAATCAGAATATCCCAAGCCAGACACGTTGTAGTCTCCGTGCCTTGCCTGGGTCTGCTCGCCCTGCTGCTCCTTGCCTTGGGGGGGTGCAAGCCCGCGCCCCCTGTGCAGCCCAAAGATATCGGTCCCGTCACCCTGGCCGTGCCGCAACAAGGGGCGTACACTGGAGCTTACATGGATTTCGGGGATAATGAAGACGACGTGTCGCTGGAGACCATCGAAAGCTTCGAGCGGCTCGTCGGCAAACACCAGGCCATCGTCGCCTCGTCCAGCTACTGGGGGGAACAAACCTTCCCCACCGCAAACCTGAACATCATCTGGAGGCACGGTTCCATACCCCTCGTATTCTGGTCGCCGTGGGATCGCCCCTACAACCAAAACGCGGGTTGGGATCGCTTCGCACTTCCTTACATCCTCGAGGGAAAATGGGACGCTTACATCGACCGCTGGGCGGATGCCGCCCGCGCTTTCGGCCACCCGATCCTGGTCTCCTTCGCCAATGAAATGAACGGCACGTGGTTCCCTTGGTCGGGCTGGTTCTATGGCGGCGACAAGCCGGTGCCAGGCACTCCCTCGCCCTACACCATACCGGGCAAAGCGTATCCCCAGGGCAAACCCGGCCCCTTCGCAGGCCCCGAGATGTTCAAGAAAGCCTACCGCTATGTGGTGGACCGCGTCCGCGCCCGGGGTGCAAGCAACGTCCAGTGGGTTTTTCATACTGTAAATTACTCGATCCCGCAGTTGCCCTGGAATTTCATCGGCCAATATTATCCCGGACCGGACTACGTTGATTGGCTCGGCTTCAGCGTCTATGGCAAGCAGTTTGACGACGACGCCTGGTGTCCCTTTATGCCGCTGCTGAACTGGCCATATGCGGAAATCTGTGCGCTCGACCCGACAAAACCGATCATGCTGGCGGAATGGGGCGTGGGCGAATACCCAAAGGCTGGGAGTAAACCCGAGTTTATTCGGGATGCCTTGGGGACCATCCAGAGCCGCTATCCGCGCGTGAAGGCTGCGGTGTTCTGGCACGAACGGTGGCAAAACCTTTCGGGAAATTACTCCAACCTGCGCGCCAACTCCTCGCCCGAATCCCTCGCCGCTTATCGGCGCGGCGTGGCCGACCCGTTCTGGCTCGACAAGCCGCTGCTCGTGCCCGCCAAGATGAAATGATGAATTAGGAATTATGAATGAGGAAACGCTGGCGCAGTTTCCGATATTCCAGGAAACCGACTGGCGCATTGCACTTGCGACAGCAATTCATAATTCCTAATTCATAATTCATAATTTCCTATGAACCTCTTCCTCTTTTTCGGTGCTTTGACCCTTGCCCTCGGGGTGAATTGCCCTGCAGCTCCGGCGACTGCGGAGCCCGTCGAGGTCACCATCCGTCTGGACAAGCCGAATGCGGTCTTTGATCCACGCGAGGCGCTGGGGGGCGCGGTGGACGGCCACCAGAAAGAAGAGACCGAGGCGGTGTACCAGCCCCAGGTGCTCAAACAAATGTTGAGCGCCGGTCTGCATCGGCTCACGTATCGGCTGCGCACGGAACTCGGGATTCAGGCGTGGCATTGGAACCCGAAAGGCCGCTGGAGCGACCCGGAGCGGAAGTGCGGTTACTGGACCTCGGATGCGGAATCGACCGAGCCGATCCCACTAAGCTACGGCTATCGGTTGCCGCGCCGGGGCAACACCCTGGATGAAGCCAATAACACCGGCTATTCCATGCTGAACGACGGCGACCCGGCCACGTTCTGGAAGAGCAATCCCTACCTGGACTCCAGGTACACAAAAGAGCCCGCCGATGTGCAATGGGTGGCGGTGTTTTTTGGAAACCCGACGCCTGTGAACGCGATCCGCATCGACTGGGCCGCGCCGTATGCCACCCGCTTTGAAGTGGAATATTCCAACAGCGGGGATGCCGCTTATCCTGGGGGGACGCTGCCCGGTGTATGGCACAAGTTTGAGCACGGCAGCCTAACCGGCAGGGGCGGGAGCACGTTCGCCCGGCTTGCGGACCCGCCGGTCCCCGTCCGGTTTTTGCGCATCCGCCTGCTGGAAAGCTCCAAAACCGCGCTGGCGGATTCCCAGGACGTGCGGGATCGGCTGGGCTACGCGATCCGCGAGATTGAAGTGGGGCATGTGGATGCTCAAGGACGGTTCCACGATGCCGTCGTTCACAAGAAAGACAGGACCCAGACAAAGCTTTACGTCTCGTCCACAGATCCCTGGCACCGCGAGTGCGACCTCGATCCCGGCACGGCGCAACCCGGCTTCGATCTCGTCCTCGCGTCGGGCCTCGCCCGTGGGCAGCCGATGATGGTTCCTGTCCCGGTGTTCTTTGACACCCCTGAGAATGCCGCCGCGCTGTTCCGGTACTTGAAGCGCCGCAAATTCCCGATCGACCGGGTGGAGTTGGGCGAGGAACCCGATGGCCAACGGATTGATCCCAGGGATTACGCCGCACTCTACTTGCAAGTGGCCGCGCGGATCCGGGAGATCGACCCGAATATTGCGCTGGGCGGCCCCAGTTTCGTAACCGTGGAGGGGGATGATTGTCATCCCCTGGGCGGGTTCCATCGCGGCCATTTCATCCGTGTGTTCATGGAGTATTTGAGGCAGCGAAACCGGCTGGGGGATTTCAATTTCCTTTCCTTCGAGTGGTATCCCTTCAACAACGGAGATCAGCCGGTGCCGCCGGAAGTCGCCCGCCACGGGCAAATGCTTCGGAACGCCGTGAAGCTGATGCGGGACTCGGGGGTGCCCTCGGATTTGCCGATGGTCATCAGCGAATACGGTTATTCCGCCTACGCCTGCCAGCCAGAGGTGGATATGGCCGGCGCGCTGTTGGATGCGGAGATCGCCTGCGAATTTCTCTCGCTCGGCGGGGCGGCCAGTTTCCTTTACGGCTACGAACCGGCGGGTCTCCAGAATGATTGGGGCACTTCCTGGGGCAATTTGACGATGTTGCTGCGCGGGGCAAAGGGCGGCGTTCCGGTCCCCCTCTCCACCTACCACTCCACGCGCCTGCTCACCCAGGAATGGGCCTGCGCGGAAGGTGGCCGACACACGCTTTACCCCGCCGGTATCCGCCCGGAAAAAGACGCGGAGCCGCCCCTGCTGGCAGCCTACCCGCTCCGGCGGCCGGACGGGCGCTGGGCGCTCCTCTTCATCAATAAAGACCCCTGCAAGGCGTTCGCCGTCTCCCTCAAGTGCGAGAAAGGCGGCCAGGAAAGCCCCTCCCCGTTTGCCGAGCCGTTTGAACTGCTTCGGTTTTCCTCCCGCGAATACGAATGGAAGGTCAACGACAAAGACGGTTATCCGCTCCGCAGCGAACCGGCTTCCAGGAGAGTCGTGAACCCGTCGAAATCCGGGGTGCTCCTCCCGCCCTGGTCGCTCACGCTCTTGCGCAGCGGCACCGGGGGCGGGCTGTAATACCCGCCTCTAGAAGGGGATCGTGCGGGCCTTCAGCCCTGGCGTTTTTTTAACTCCGGGTCCTGGGGCGTTGCCCCAGGCTGGTATGGAGCCGCGCCGTTGGCGCTCAGGAAAACACAGCCGTCGCATCCAAAAAGTCCGGCTCTGTGAAGAGGGGCCTGGAAGAGGGGTCTGGAAGAGGGGTCTGGATGCCTTTCTCTTTCTTTTGCGCCTCTTGCGCTTTTTTGCGGCTATTTTTTCGATGCCGTGAAATTTCCGAAAGGTGGATCGGAAATTTTAATAAAAGCGCGGGCATTCGGGCAGGTGCGCCAGGCCGTAGGCAAGCAGCGCCTTGCTATCCACCCATTTTCCTTCTTTGTCGGCATGCATGACGACCGAGATCACCTCGCGATGATTGCGCAGGGCGGAGGAAACGAGCACTCCCTGGGCCTTGGCGGTGTAACCGGTTTTGAGTCCCGTGCATCCCTCAAATTTCCAGGGGGGACACCAGAGCAGCTTGTTGTGGTTTTTGAGCAGAACGGTTGCCCCCTGGGGCGTCGTCCAGGCATAGGAGACCGTGGCGACGATTTGCCGGAACGCAGGTTGCTGCATGGCCGCCCGGGCGATTAATGCCAAATCATACGGTGTAGTATAATGGTTCGGGTTGGGCAATCCGTGCGGGTTGGCGAAATGGCTTTGGAGCGCGCCCAGGCTCGCGGCGCGCCGGGTCATTTTTTCGGCGAACGCCTCGATGCTCCCGGCGTTGTCGCGGGCGAGTGCCTGCGCCACGTCGTTGGCGCTCTTGAGCATCAGCGCGTAAAGCAGTTCGCGCCGGGTAAACCGGTCGCCCGGCTTGAACCCGATCGCGCTCGGCTCCACCTGTGTGTCTTGTGGCTCGATGACCACCACGTGGTCGAGATCGCCCTCTTCAATCACGAGCAGGGCGGTCAGGATCTTGGTGGTGCTCGCCGGGTAGAGCTGCTCGTAAGAGTTCTTTTCGTACAGCGTCTCGCCGGTCAGCGCATCCATTACGAGGGCCCCCGTGGAAGCAGGCGTGGGCATTCCGCTGGCGGGCAAAAGCTGCGCCACGGGTTCCGGGCACACAGACCGTTGCTGGACCGGATGCGGTTTGCTGTTTTTTGCGAGGGCAGGTTTGGCGTCTAGGAGCGGCGCACCCCAGCAGAGGGTGGCCGCAAGGAGGAGTGCGGTGGGGAAAGGATTTTTCCGTCCAACATCATCCATTCGATTGGGCTCCGGTTGGCAATAATCGCGTCGTAAACCTCGGGAGGCGCCCCGGCAAAGGGGAGTGCGATCAGGTCGGCGTGGGCTCCGGGGAGGAGGGCTCCGAGTTCGCCGCTTTTTCGCAAGGCCCGCGCCGGGTGGGTCGTTACGGTTCTTACCAATGTTTCGGAAGTCAGTTCGGGAATGGATTTTTGCGCCGCCTGCAACTCGGCGAAGAGACTCAGTGAATCGTTGCTGGCCAGGCTGTCCGTGCCGAGGCTGATGGTGACGCCCGCCTCTTCCAATCGATGCCATGGGAAAGCCCGGTGCTGGAAAAAGGCGTGGCTGCGCGGGCAGTGGACCACATGCCAGTCGCCAGGCGTGGCGGCGAGGAGCGCGAAATCTGCGTCGTCGAGTTCATTCGCGTGGGCGAGCAGCCAACCGGGGCCGATGAGCCCATCCGCCACAGCATTGGCAAAGGAGGAGCGCTTTCCGCAATCGTCCATCCGCCGCCCGAGCCCTTGCAGAAAAGTGAACATCTCCCCCTCGCCGCGCCGGAACATCGCCTCTTCCTCGGCGGATTCGGCGATGTGGGTCGTGAGCGGCATTCCGAACCGCTCCGCGCATTCGCGGCAGAGGCGGAACAACTCGGGCGAAGCGGTGTAGGGAGCGTGCGGATTTAATCCAAACCCGCCGAGCCACCCGTCGTGCTGCTCGAAAAAAGAGAGCGCCCCCTCCAACAGCGCTTCGCTGGGCACGCGGTTGCGGATGTCGATCAATTCCAGAAACCACCACGTGCGGATGGGCGGCGGCGGGAGTTTGGGAAGCAGTTCGGGGAACGCCTCCAGGTTACAAACCGTGGTGGTTCCCCAGGCGCGCAACTCGTCGAAGCCCTCGGCAATCGCCGCGAGGTAATCGTCGTCGGTCATCTGGCGCTTGAGGGCGTTGATGCGGGTGATCCAGGCGGTGAAGGAGCGCTGCGGGTTGATGGCGTTGCGCAGGGTGGTGTAGTCGAGATGGCAATGGGCGTTGATGAGCCCCGGCAGGAGCGCTTGCTCGCCCAAGTCCAGCACCGGCTCGCCCGGCCAATCCCGTCGCATTTCTTCAAAGAGCCCCACCGCTGCGATGCGCCCATCGGCGCGCACCACCACTGCGCCGTCCTCCAGGGGCGGCCCGCTCATCGGAACAACGGTTCTGGCGCGGAGAAGCATGCCTCCTAGCTTGACTGAGAACGCGGCGAGATGCCCGCAATTTTTCAGAAACTTTTTACGGTGGCTCTTCCGCGCCAGACATCCCGGCGGTCGGCTTCGGCGTAGGCCGCTTGTGCCAGCGCGGGATTTCCGATGTTCTTTGCGACATCTCCGAGCATTTCCCAAGTCTCTGCGCGGAACGGCTGGTCGGCAAGGACTGCGCGCAATTCCGCCAGAGCCGTTGCCGTGTCCCCCTGCGCAACCGATTGCGCGATGGCGCGCTTGCGCACCGGCCAGAAGCGGGGGTTCACTGCCGCCGCCTCGCGCAGCAGCGGAAGGCGGTCGCGCCCCGATTCTTTGAACTCCAACTCCGCTTTTTGGACCAAAGCCGCGGCATGCACGAGCGGGAGTTTTTCGCACCGTTCCAGCCATTGCCGGGCTTCCGCAAAATCGCCGCGCTGGAGAAGCGCGCGGCTCAGGCCCAGCATCGCGAACGGCTGCCCCGGTTTGCGCGCGAGCGCCGCGCGGAAGCCCTGCACGGCGGCTTCGAGATGGCCGCACTGCAATTCCTCCAAAGCGAGATTGCCGAGCGTCCGGCTGCTGTCGCCGCCATCGCGGATCGTGGCGCGAAGGAAAGTTGCCGGGTTGCGCCAATCCGCGCAGCGCCACGCCGTCCGGCAGCACAAGGCCGTGAACCCTATTGCGGCGAAGGCCCCCGCTAAAATGCCGAAGCGGCGCTCCAAGCGGGGTAAATGCAAGCCTGTCGCGGCCAGAGCCAAAAAAAGAAAGGCGCTCGGGATATACAGCCAATGTTCGGCAGCGGTTGCGTTCAGCGCGAAGAGGTTGCTCACCGGAAGATAAGCCACGAATGCCGCGAGCAGGCAGGCCCGCGTGATGCGATCCCCGCGCCAAGCCCAGAACGCTGCTCCGCAAAGCAAGAGCGCCCCCGCCAGCGTTTGCAGAGCGCCCGCCGAAGTGCGGACATCCCGCTCCATGTGGAGGTTCACCGGAGCCAAAAGCAGCCCGGCGTATTCCGCCACGGCTCGCAAAGCCAGGACGGGCCGTGTGGCAAAGGGGATCGCCTCGGGGGGCGGCGGGGAGAGGTGTTCTGCCGTTGCGCGCAGGCCGAGGTAAAGTGCCGCCATGAACAAAGCGGGAAGGGTCATGCGGCCCCACCGCACCAGCCGCCCAGGAGCGGATTCATGGCGGGTCATCTCCCAGGCAAACCCGAGACCGATCAACAGCACAAAAACGCCGCTCTCCTTCGCGAAGAGCGCCGCGCCGAGGCAGAATCCCGCCGCGACCCTGCGCTCCGCCAGCAACAACGCCAACCCGCCAAAGCCGAGCAGCGCCGCCAGCGGATCGGCCAACCCCGAGGCGTATGCCACGGCGGAGGAATGGATAGGGTGCACCGCCCAAACCAATGCCACGGCAAAGGCCGGAAGTTGAGAGTTGGGGGTTGAGAGTTGAGAGACTTGGGTCAACAAGCGCCGCCCCAACGCGTAAAGCGCCATGGCCGCTCCGGCGTGAACCAGCAGGCTGGTGAGGTGAAAAATCCAAGGGGTGAACCCGGCGAGTGCGTAATCCAACGTGTAAACGACCCGTTGCAGGGGACGGTAAAAATCCGCCGCGGTCGCATCCAAAAACAGAAAATGCCGGAACCCTTCGGCCAGCAAGAGCGGGCTGCGGATCAGCGGGTCACGCAAAATGAGCGCCGTGTCGTCCCACACCAAACCGTTGCGCAGCGCTGGGGCATAGACCAGCAGCACAACAGCCAGAAGGATCAGATAGGGAACGCTGCGGCGCATGCGATTTTGTGTGGTGGAGCGGTTTGCGAAACGGAGTTTCGGGGACAAGTGCGTTCCCAATCAGGAGATTGGGAACGAGAGGAATCCTCTTTTTGCGACTTTTGCGCTTTTTTGAGGCTAATTCATTATTCTTTCGGCTTCAACACTCGATACCGAGCGAAGCATTCGTCGCCGATGGTTTCCATCGCCTCCAGCTTGCAATCGATGGCGGCGGGCAGGAATGCTCCGGGGCCGCCCGTGAGGGTGGGAGCGTCGCTTCCGCCAAAAATGCGCGGGCAAAAGGTCAGGTTGATTTCATCCACGAGATGCTCTTGCAGCATCGAGCGCAACAGCGTCGGCCCGCCTTCGCAAACGAGCCGCTGCACACCATACTGACTCCGGAGCCTCTGCAACAGCGCGCGTAAATCGACGTGCGCAGCGGCCTCGAGGTGGAGCGTGGCTTTGCCTTCCAACGCGGCGCGCGTGGACTCGGGCATTTGAGTGGTGGAGAAAATAATGACGGGCGCACGCCCGGTTTGGAAGAGCCGGGCCTCGGGGTCGATCCGGCCCGAGCCGCTCACCACCACGCGCAGCGGCTCCGGCGTTTGCCCCCTTTGGACGCGCGCGTTTTGGAGTGCTGCATCGCCAATCCCCATCGCCATCTGCTCGGTTTCCTGCGTGATGCGGCCCACCAGCAGCGCATCGCCGCTGGCGCGGATTTCCATCAATCGGTGCTTGTCCAGGGGGGATGAAAAATCCGCCCGCGTCCGGTTGCGCGTGGAAATGCGGCCATCCCAAGTGAGGGCGAAGTTCACCGCCACTTGGGGGAGGAGGATTGGGTCCGCAGATTTCACAGATTTACGATCGGTTGGCATGCCCTCTCAGTTGCATACCTCTCAGTTGCATGCCTCTCAGTTGCATGCATTCTCATTAACACCGGGCTGAAGCCCGGTGTTAATGAGACGCTGGAGGTGTGCATGGCCAAGCGCTAAGCCCTCTCGGCTCCCTCTTCTTCCTCCGCAATCTGGTGTTCGAGCCGGGTGACTTCATCGCCCATCTCATCCAGGGCCGCGTGCTCGGTGGGGCGGTAGAAGAGATAGACAATCCCGCCCGCCATGCTCCAGAGGATGAGCACGAAGTAGCCCGTCAACGAGATCAGCTTTGCGACCGAAGGGGTGATCCCGCACAGCCCGCCCAGCAGATCAATGAAGACCATTTCGCGCGGACCCGTGCCGCCGATGCTGATCGGGAGCGCGGCGATGGTGCCGACGATGGGCATGATGCCCCAGTAATCCATGAGCGAACCGCGCGAGGCGGATTCGGTGAACGCCTGCCCCACGCAGTAAAACAGGGTGAACGAGCCGAGATGCACCGGCACGCAAAGGGCCAGCGCCAGCAGCGATGTGCGCCAGGCACGGCCATATTGGTTATAGGCCACCGAAATATCCACGAGCTTGTCCCGCAGCGGCATCCGTTCCGGCAGCTTGTGGACCAGCCCGAGGCTGGTCACCGCAAACGAGGCGATGATAAATGCGAGACTGCCGCCGAAAATCACGAGGATCACCAACAGCCAATGGGCGACGCCCGCCGGTTGGGTGAGCCACTGGTAGCGGATCGCCATCACGGTCCCCGCGATGAGGATCAGCCCGAAAAGCCCGGTGAGCCGGTCCATCAACACGGCCAGCAGCGCGGCCGGTTTTTTATCCGGGGTCTCCTTGAGCAGATAGAATATTTTGGCCACATCGCCTCCCGTGCCGCCGGGCAGGAACGGGTTGAAAAGCAGGCCGATCATGAAGAGGGAGGCGATTCGCGTCCAGGGGATGTGAATCCCTTGAACACCCAATAATATCTTCCAGCGCGTGACCGCCGAGAGGACCACGATCCCGTACACCCCGAAGGCGGCGGCGATCCAGAGCAGGTTCGCGTGCGAAAGCGCCGTGAGCATCTCCCGGTTTTGTTTGCCGTCCCGGAAAAGCCAGGCCAGCAGGCCCCCGGTCACCGCAACTTGAAGGGCTGTTACAAGCGTCTTTTTGTTCATGATCCGAATTTTAGTTTCCAAAGCCGGAGCGACTCGGCGATTTCTTCGCGGCTTCTGCGAGGGCTCATCTCCCAGATGAATAGCGTGTCTTTGGGCAGGAGGGGAATCAATTTTTCGTACTCCACCGAGCCGCCTGTGAACGGAGCCAGGTGGTCGCGCCCCGGCCAGGCGACATCGTGCAAATGGCAGCCGATCAGGCGCGGCGCGACGCGGGCGAGCCACTCGGTGTGATCCACAAACCCAAGGTTGTGGCGGATCTGGACGTGCCCGATGTCGTGCCAGTACCCGACCGTCGGCGCGGGGTATTGCGCGAGCAAATCGTCATACTCCTGTTCGCTCGGGATTTCCTCGTAGGCCTGGCGGCTTTCCAGACCGAGCCGGATGCCTTTGGCAGCGGCGTGCTCAATAATACGCGCGAGGCAGTCCTTCAATCGGGCGATAAATTTCGGTGCAATTTTTTCGCGTTCCATCACGGCGCGTGTTTTGAGGCGCGCATATTCGGGCGAAAGATGGCGGCCTGCATTGGCCAGTTCGATGAGCTGGTTCGTCACCGGCCCCATCACCACCCGGCCGCAGTGCAGCACGACATTGGGCGCGCCGAGCCGCGCGGCGAAGTCGATGGTTTGGAGTGTTTGGCGCACGGCGCGCTCCCGTTCCTCCTCCCGGTGCGAGGTGAAGAGCAGGCAATCGGGCGAGGGGTTGAGGATATCCACCGGCAGCGGGCAGAAATTATGCAGGCTGGAGAACTGGACGCGCCCCTTGTCAAAGAGCGCCTGGATGCCCTGCATCAACGACATGCGGATGCCGTGGCCGAGTTCGATCTGGTCGAAACCGAACTCCAGCAACTCCTCAAGCATCGCCGCGCCGTCGGTGTGGCGGGAGGAGTTCCAGCAGGTGGAGATGGAGAGCATGGGGAAATGCTGAATTATGAATGAAGAATTATGAAACGCTGGCGCTGTGCTCCTGGTCTTGGTGAAAAGCTCTTCCCCGGCTGATCATTCATAATGAGGAAATGCTGAATTATGAATGAAGAATTATGAAACGCTGGCGCTGCGCCCTTGGTCTTGGTGAAAAGCTCTTCCTCGCAGATCATTCATAATTCATCATTCATAATTCATAATTTCTACGAGGCCCAGGTGATCAGGCGCAATTCGTGGGGCTGGGTGAGGCTCGGGTGCGTCGGGATCACGCGGACGTTGAAGCCGTACGCGCCGCTCTCGGGAGCCTGGACGCATCCCCGGTAAATGTAGTCGCCGTGGGTGCCTTTCTTGGATTCGTCGAGATCGACTGTGACGGGCCGCGCGATCTCGTTATCGCTGGTTTCGCCGACATAGACCTGCACGCGGACAAATTTCGGGCTGATCTCGCCGAGATGCACGCGGGCTTCCACGGTGAGCGAATCGCCCACGAGGACGTTGACGCTGTCCGGGTTGACAATTTTGACGTCGTTGATGCGCACCTGGCTCCAGAGCTGCCGGATTTGCTTTTTCCACGCGGAGACTTCCCGGGCTTTGGCTGCGCCGTCGGAACCCAGCCGCGCCGCTGCCGCCGCCGCCGGTTCATACATCTTGTCGCTGTATTCCTGCACCATGCGCTGGGTGTTGAACACCGGCGTGACACTGCGGATCGACTCGCGCATGAGTTGCAACCACGCGATGGGCAGCCGTCCGTCGGGCTTGGCGTAGTAGAGCGGGACGACTTGTGTTTCGAGGATGTGGAAGAGGCTCGCCGTATCGACTTCGTTCTGGAACTCGACGCTGCCGTCGGTGATTTCCGAACCGATGGCCCAGCCGTTCTTGCCGTTGTAGCTTTCGCACCACCAGCCGTCCAACACGCTCAGGTTCAGGCCGCCGTTGGGCGGGAGCTTCATGCCGCTCGTGCCGGAAGCTTCGAGCGGGCGCAGCGGGTTGTTGAGCCAGAGATCGACACCCTGGGTCAGGCGGCGGCCGATGAACGTATCGTAATCCTCCACAAACACGAGGCGGCCTTCGAGCCCCTCATCCCGCGACCAGCGGTAAACCTCCTGGATCAGCCGCTTGCCGCCTTCATCCTTCGGGTGGGCTTTGCCGGCAAAGACGAATTGCACGGGGCGCTCGGGATGGGTGAGGATGCGCTTGAGCCGGTCCATGTCCGAGAAGAGCAGGGTGCCGCGTTTGTAGGTGGCAAACCGTCGGGCAAACCCGATGGTGAGAATCTCGGGATCGAGCAAGCGGTTGACGCTGCGGATGCGCTCCGGGGATTCGCCGTTGCGCTCCCGCTGCGCGCGGATGCGTTCGCGGGCGATCTCCACCAAGCGGCGCTTGAGCCCTTGGTGCGTGTTCCAAAGTTCCTCGTCGGGGATGTCGATGACGCCCCGCCAGAACTCGGGATCGCTGAGGTTTTCCTGCCAATCGGGAAGGTATTTGCGGTAGAGCGCCTCGAATTCCGGGGCGAGCCAGGTTTTGGTGTGGATGCCGTTGGTGATCGAGCCGATGGGCACCTCGTTCTTGGGCACGCCCGCCCAGACGTCCTGCCAGAGCCCCTGGCTGACTTCGCCGTGCAGCTTGCTCACGCCGTTGGCGTGGCGGCTGGTGCGCAGCGCGAGGATCGTCATCGAGAAGGCGTCCACCTTGTTCACCGTCGTCTGGCCGTAGGAGAAGAAATCGTCAAAGGAGATGCCGACCTTGGCCGGGTAATCGCCGAAATATTTCTGCATCAAATCCCTCGGGAACGCATCATTGCCCGCAGGCACCGGGGTGTGCGTGGTGAAGATGTTGGCCGCCGCGACCAACTGGAGGGAACTCTTGAAGTCGAGCCCCTGGTCCTGCACGCCCCGCCGCATCAGCTCCAGCGAGAGGAAGGCCGAATGCCCCTCGTTCATGTGATAGACGGAGGGTTTGAGCCCCATTGCGTTGAGGGCATGGACGCCGCCGATGCCGAGCACGATCTCCTGCTTGATGCGCATTTCCAGATCGCCGCCGTAAAGCTGCGCCGTAATGAGCCGGTCCTCGGGCCGGTTCTCCGTGATGTCCGTGTCGAGCAGGAAGAGCGAAATACGCCCGATCACCATCTGCCACACTTTGGCGAAGACTTCCCGATCCAGGATGCGCACGGAAATGACGAGCGGCTTGTCGCCCACGCGCACTTCCTTCATCGGCAGGTGGTGGAAATTTTGGTTCAGGGAGATGCTCTCCTGCCAGCCGTCCTTGTTGATCTGCTGCTTGAAGTAGCCGTGCCGGTACAGGAGCGTCATGGCAACAAAATTGAGGCCGAGATCGCTCGCCGCCTTGCAATGGTCGCCGGAAAGGATGCCGAGGCCGCCCGAGTAGTTGGGAATGGATTCGTGAAAGCCGAATTCAGCAGAAAAATAGGCGGTCAACTCGTTTTTACGCGTGCTGCCGTAGGTGTCCTTGCGCGCCATGTACGCCTTGAAATGCCCGTACACCCGGTCCATTTCGCGCAGGAAATCATCATCCATCGCCACCTCGACCAAGCGCGCCTGCCGGCAGAGCTGCAACATTCGCACCGGATTATGGTTGGTGCGGTTCCAGAGTTCGGAGTCGAGACTGCGGAACAGGTTGCGGGCGTCCGGTTCCCAGGTCCACCAGAGATTGAACACCATCTCCCGGAGCGGTTCGAGCTCGACGGGCAGTTTTGGAACGACGTTAAAAGCGAATAAAGGCTGCATGAATTGTGTTTCCCCTGAAAATATTGATTTTTGTTTCCCCCGAAAGCCCGCGATTTGGCGCAGGCTTAAGGCCCAAAACGATACCGACAGCAGCCCGGTGTGCAAGTCAAGAAAACCGGGGGGGTTGCTTTCCCTTCTTATGGATTGGCGCACCGGACCGTCAGGGGATCCTTGAAGGTCTCCTCGTAGCGGGTGCAAATCGCCGTCACGCGCTCGAACTCCGCCAGCGCGGCGTTGTAGCTGTTGCGGGCCTGCAATTCCGTGGTCTCCGCCTGGGTGAGTTGCACGGTGGCGTTGAGGACGTCGAGCTGCGTCCCGACTCCGGCCCCCAGCCGCTCCCGGGCGAGGCGCACGGCTTCGGTGGCCTGCTCGACGGTGGCGCGCCCGCTGGCGATGGTTTCTTTGGCCTGGAGGAGATTGGCCCAGGCTTGCTGCACCTGGAGATCGACCTGCCGCACGGTATCTTCGTAGTTGATCTTCGCCTGCTCCAGCCTTGCCCGGGCCTGCTTGACCTTGCCGTAGGTCTCCCCGCCGTCAAAAATGGCCCAGTTGCCCTGGATGCCGAAAAAGTAGCCGCTCACAGCATCGGCGAGACTTCTGGAAAGCCGGTTGTTTTCCACGGTATATCCGAGATTCGCGGTGAGGGTCGGTTTGTAACCGGCTTTTTGCAGGAGTATATCCTCCACTTCGAGCAGGATTTCTTGCCGCTGGGCTTTGAGGGAGGGATTGCGTTCGCGCGCTGTCTGGAGGGCGCAGGCGAGGTCCAGCGACACGGGCGGGATGTTTAATTCCCCGATGAGGTTGAAGGGCTCGGCTTGTGCGGGCAGGGTCCGGGTTTCGTAGCCGAGGGTCTTGGCAAGCTGAAGCTGGGCAAGGTGGTAGTTATTGCGTGCCGTAATCAGGTTGGGCAGGGCGTTGGCTAGGGCCACCTGCGCCTGGAGGACATTGAAGCGCGGCACGGTGCCCGCCTTGTACCGGCTTTGCTGATCGTTGAGTTGGGAGCTGAGGAGAGCCACCGATTCCTCCTGCACGCCGATCAACGCGCGATTGGTAAGCACCTGGTAAAATTGCGTGCGCACCGTGGCGATCACGGTGTTGATGTCATCGCGCAGTTTGAAATACGTGGAGTCCTGGGTGAGTTTGGCCATCCGCAGGGCGGATTGCACAGCCCCGCCCGAATAGAGCACCTGGTTGGCCTGCACATTGATTTGCCAGGTTTTGTTTTGAATGGATGTGATCGGGGTGGGGCTCGCAATGGGCTTGGGCGTGGGGGTCGGCGTCGCTCCGCCCGGTGTGGGCGTGGGAGTGACCGCTGCCGGGGGAGTGGGCGTGGGTGCCGTGCCGGCCCGCTGCCCTCCGAATTGAGCGCTTTGGCCTTGAATGAGCCCGGGGTCCTGCTGCTGGTAAATCGCGGTGAGGGTGACATTTGGCAGCGCCTGCGCGCGCACTTCGATCACCTGGCCCCGGGTGCGCTCGATCTCCTGTTTGGCATTGAGGATCAACGGATTTTGGCACAGGGCAATCTGCACAGCCTCATCCAGCGTGAGCACTTTGGGCCCGTGCTCCAGAAAAGGCTGCAACGGTTCCCGCGCCAGCAGCAAGGCAGCAGTCAGGAAGATTGTCACTGGGAGCAGGCGGGAGCATTTCATCTAAGTGGCCACTCCGAATCGAGCCTCCCATGTACAATGAGTGCACGATTCAGACACCACCAGGGCAGAGCAAAAAGCGGCAACTATTAGCAAAAAGCCGTGTAGGTTGAGCAAAAAAGGGTGTGCCCTTTAAAGGCGCAACTGCCAGCGTTAGGCTGGTGGCATAAGCGCCCTCACCACTTTCACATTCCTCCAAATTGCTTTTATGAAGTCATCTCATTACAAACCCATCGTCCCGGCGTTTTTCGCCGCCGGGTTCCTCCTCCCCTCCCTCGCCTCGGCCAGCGGCGAATCCGACCTGAAGCTCCCCGATCTGGCAGCCCGGAGCATTCCGTTCGATTTCCTCGGCTTAAATGTGAGTGGCGGCGACATCCTGACCATCGGCCTGGTTATTGCCATTCTGGGCATGGTGTTCGGACTCATCGAATACTTGGGCCTCAAGAAACTCCCCGCGCACCAGAGTATGCTGGATGTCTCCACCCTTATTTACAGCACCTGCAAAACCTATCTGTTCCAGCAGGCCAAGCTCCTGCTGGGGCTGGAAGTGCTCATCGGCGGCACGATGGTGTATTACTTCGGCGCCTTGCAGCATAAGGACGCCCCGACGGTTGCGATGATCATCGCCTGGTCGCTCATCGGCATCGGCGGCTCGTTCGCAGTCGCCTGGTTTGGCATGATGATCAACAACATCGCCAACAGCCGCATGGCTTTCGCGGCCCTCAAGGGCAAGGCGCTCGCGGTTTCGGAGATCCCCACCCGCTCGGGCATGAGCATCGGCGTGCTGCTCATCAGCGTGGAACTTTTGATGATGCTGATCGTGCTCAAATTTGTGGACCCTGCGCTTGCCGGTTCCTGCTTTATCGGCTTCGCCATCGGCGAGTCCCTGGGCGCCAGCGAGCTGCGCATCAGCGGCGGCATTTTCACGAAGCTCGCCGACATCGGCAGCGACCTGATGAAAATCGTTTTCGGCATCAAGGAGGACGACGCGCGCAACCCCGGCGTCATCGCGGATTGCGCGGGCGACAACGCGGGCGACTCCGTTGGGCCGACAGCCGACGGGTTTGAAACCTACGGCGTGACCGGCGTGGCGCTCATCACCTTCATCCTTCTCGCGGTGAAACCCCATTTCCAGTGGACCTTCATCGTCTGGATTTTCGCGATGCGCATCGTCATGGTTCCGATCTCGGTGCTCGCGTATAAGATCAATACCTTCATCACGCGCGGCGTGTTCGCCAAGCACGCCAAGTTCAACTTCGAGCATCCGCTCACCGTTTTGGTGTGGCTCACCTCGCTGATGTGCGTGGGAATCACCTTCGTCGTCAGCTACTTCATGCTGGCCGCGAAATATCCGGAAATCTGGTGGAGACTTTCGACCATCATCAGTTGCGGCACGCTGGCCGCGGCGATCATCCCCGAGTTGACCCGCATGTTCACCAGCACCAAGAGCGCGCACTGCCAGGAGGTCGTCAACGCGACCACCGAAGGCGGCGCGGGCCTGACGATCCTCTCCGGCCTGGTCGCAGGCAACTTCTCCTGCTTTTGGAAGGGGCTGACGATCAGCACCCTGATGGTCATCGCCCTCATTGCCAGCACGGGAACCCCGGTGTTTGAAGGCTTCATGGCGTATCCCGCGGTGTTCGCCTTTGGCCTCGTGGCGTTTGGCATGTTGGGCATGGGTCCGGTGACCATCGCTGTGGATAGCTATGGACCGGTTGCCGACAATGCGCAGAGCGTGTTTGAGCTCTCGACCATCGAGCAGATCGACGGGATCGAAGCGGAAGTAAAGCGCGACTTCGGGTTCACCCCGGACTTCGAGAATGGCAAGATGCTGCTCGAAGAAAACGACGGGTGCGGCAACACCTTCAAGGCCACCGCAAAACCGATGCTCATCGGCACGGCTGTCGTCGGCGCCACCACGATGATCTTCTCGCTCATTTTGATGCTCAAAGGGGCGTTTGGCTGGGAATCGCTCGCTCCGTTGAGCATCACCGAAGGGCGGATCATCCTTGGCCTTCTCATGGGGGGCTCGGTTGTCTATTGGTTCGCCGGGGCTTCGCGCCAGGCGGTCACGACGGGCGCCTACCGCGCCGTGGATTACATCAAGCAGCACATGCACCTGGACGGCGCGACCAAGGCGTCCATGAAAGACAGCAACGAAGTGGTGAAAATCTGCACGCAGTATGCACAACAAGGCATGCTGAATATTTTCATTGTCGTCTTCTCGCTCGCGCTTTCCTTCGCCTGCTTTGACGCGGTGTTCTTCGTCGGCTACCTCATCTCGCTCGCCATGTTCGGCCTGTTCATGGCCATCAACATGGCCAACGCGGGCGGCTGCTGGGACAACGCCAAGAAAATCGTGGAAGTCGAGTTGCGCCGCAAAGGCACGCCCCTGCACGATGCGACTGTCATCGGCGACATCGTGGGCGACCCGTTCAAGGACACCTCCTCGGTGGCTCTGAACCCGATCATCAAGTTCACCACGCTTTTCGGCATCCTCGCCGTCGAAATCGCGGTGCAGATGGTTAAAAACCATCAGGATACGCTGCGTTACAGCCTGGCGTTCGGTTTCCTGGCGGTCGGCCTCATTTTCGTCTGGCGCTCGTTCTACGCCATGCGCATCTCGACGCTGCACCCGAGCGATCACATCATCGAATTCGACCGTAAGGCCGCCGCCACCGCCGCAAAGAACGGCGGGATCGTGGGCGTTTAGACCAGTTTCGGTTTCATTTGTCGCATTCCTCTCGCCCCGAAGGGGCTGAGTAAACCAGCCCAGGGCAGCGCCCTGGGTATGCGTGTGAGAGAGCCGTGCCCTGCAAGGGCACTGGGAAACGCTCGTGCTCAATCCGCTCCC
>CAIYQA010000200.1 GCA_903928175.1 uncultured Spartobacteria bacterium
AAATGGCGTTTTCATGAATATAGGGGAAGCCGTAGCATCGGTTTTATCAGTTTGCACCAGTTCTGCTGCGGCAATCGTTGTGACAAGTTCTCCCAAGCTTGTTGCACTCTTGATGCAAAACTCCCCGCTCTCAAACCACCCCTCCGCCCCATCTGATACCCTGTTCGCCAATTCCAGCAGCCCGCAGCAGGCGAAAAACTGGCCGGGGTTTGTCGGGTCAACATTGATGCGAATGTTTGCGGTGTGCGGTGTGCTCATGGCTTTTCCTCCGGGCTTTTAGTTGGGTTGGCGCTGGCGGTGTAATCCGCGGCGCGCAGCAGCGATTCGAGGTAGGCCAATCCCCACCGGCCATAGCGTTGTTGCAGCCGGGCGAACCGGCGGGCTACTTCTCCGGCCATTGCGGACGCTTCTGCTCCCCCGCGCTCCGGGTCCCGGGTTTCTTCGGAATCGAAGTGTGGACGCCCGCGCCCGTGATGGGCGGCGATCAAATGCAATACGAGATCCTGCATCTCCTCGGAGAGACAACGGAACTCCGGTTCGCCGCACACATCGAGCAGGGAGCCAAATTCATGACGATAGGGCGTCCGAATTGAAAAATTCATGTGCCCTGTGGATTTTGCCAGCCAGACTCCGGGCTCAAAATTGCCGATGCTGCGCTGCCAGATTTCCCGCTTTTTCCCCAGATCGTGAAACCGGCCCGCGAGTGCGATTGCATGAACCATCTCGGGTGCAAGGCCCAGCTTTTGCGCAAAATCCCGGGCGATGCTGGACACTTGGCGGTTGTGCTCTTCGAGTTTGATAGGTTGTTGCGCGTATGCTGACCCCTCACTATCCGCTGCATTGGGTTTTTCATACCACAACCAGAAGCGTTTTACGGGTGCGCCATCTACTCTGTCCTCACCGGCAGGCTCATAGTCTGGGGGCCATGTGTCGATTTTTTCCGAAATGAGCCGCATCCCCTTCGTTTTATCTTTTATTTTAGGATCGGTGTCCCAGATGCGAACGCGCCGCCACTGCTGATTGTGGTCGTCAAATATGTCCGCCACGTCGTCCGCATGCTCCGATTTTCCGTTGAGCAACCCCTTTTCCAGACCACCTGCATCAGGAGGCAGGAGAAGGGTGCAATGGTGAATCCTCTCTTTCGCTCTCTTGTCGGCAAGCTGGTCCAGGGCGAAAATCTGCACTTCCCCGTTAGGGCCAATCAACCATACCGGGAACTGGCACCCTTGTTTTGATGTCCGTGCCGCTATTTCAACAAGATGATTCCACACCCGATCCGAACGATCCCGCAGGAGTTCATGAGGTTTAAGTGGATACTCGGCGAGAAGATCGCTTGGATTATAAGTTTCGCCCAGTTCTTCGGTAATGATTTTTACCTCCTCGCGCCATGCCACTTGTGTCTGGGGTTGTTCGTCCTTAACGATGCCATGAAGGTAATTTTCCACCGGATGGCGACCAGACAATGCCCCTTTGATGCTCGTCAGGGACCAGGAGTCGAATAGAATATCTGAAGGAGTCAAAATAGTGGGTTCCGGGCTGAAGGCATCGCTACAGGCTGCCGCGTCCAAGTTGCGAAGTGCCCCGGGACTGGCGTCGCCGTCGAGTTTTTGGAGCAAGGCGAGGGTTTTTTCAAACCGCTCCTCCATCGGTTTCCCCGCGTCGAATTTGACCGGGTGGACAACACAGATTTCCGAGGCTTCCGCACCAACGAGCTTTCCAAAGCGGTTCACGCGCCCAAACCGCTGGGCCATGCTTTCGAAAGTGGAAAGATCGCAGATCAGATCGTCGCCGGAGATGTTCAAACCCACCTCTCCCGCGCTGGTGCAAACGAGATAGACGGTGCCTTCCTCCACCGGGAGCGGCTGCGTATCGGCAGCGGACGATGGCGGGAGGAATCGGCGAAATACGCGCGTTTCAACCAATGCGTCGCGCTCCTTGCCACGGAGCGTTCCCGTTAGGACTTCGACGTGCTTCTGCTTATTCTTTCTGAGGTTCGCCGCAATGGTCTCCACATCCTTCACGCTTTGCGCAAAAATGAGGATGGCACGGCCCGATTCTTTTCGGGCAAGGGCGAGTTCGGCCAATTTGTCAGGCAGCTTTTTCGGATCGTCGAGGGAAATCAGGCTGAGCTTCTTCGGCGCACGAAGCCGCTCTTTCACAAGCGGGCTTTTCTCTTCTTCGTCTGCGGTAAGCCCAAACGGTTCCGCCGCATCACCCGAAGATTTCGCGTTGCCTGCTCGGGTCGTGGCGGAAAGCTCCATCACTCGAAGCATTCTCGGATCGCCGCACCGTTTCTGCTCCTCCTCAATTTCGGTGAGTAATTGTTGGAAGGCCGGTTCGAGGTGCGCTTCATCATGAATGACAAGCGTGTCTTGCCCTAGAAAACCGGCGTGCAGGGGCCGTGTCTTGAATCCGACTCCATATCCGCTAAATAGCAACCGGCTTCCAATCATATCCACCGTTCCCGCGATGACTGCGGGTCTACACGGATCCGCTGACCATTCGCGGTTATCGGCGAACTGGCCGCGAAGAGTGCTAATGGCCAGTGGGCAATCGCAATCAATGGTGCAGAGCACCTTCAGAGCATTTGAGAAACTGGCCAACTCGGGTTTGACCAGATTGTGCCGGATTTTCTCCACTTCCTCGGTGGTTTGATCGACAACTGTGCGCCGATTAACAACATAAACCAGACGTCTTGGAATACTGCCGGGGTTCTTCGCCAACGCGATCAGCCAGATAGCCACCACAGAGGTTTTGCCTAATCCCGTTGGCAGATCACAACGCGAGGGGATGTGTTTTATCCCCAATGTGAAGCGCTCGAACAGTGCCTGCTGCCAAGGGAGGGGGGAAAATCCCGTCAGTAGTTCAAAAGTTTGATAAAAAGAGAAATCGGCCATGTTTTCGGAGGGGTTTTTTGCGGCCTATGGACAGCAGATATTCGAATCCATGGGCATGAGCGGATGCTCCAAAAGTTGGAGGTTAGGAACAGAAACCAGCTGCATTGCGGTAGGTAAAAAATGCTGTCGCACTCCATTGAAGCGAGGTTAGAAACAGAAACGCCCGAGAAAACTGGGCAATTCCGCGCGGCAGAACACCGCGCGGCCTCTTTGCATTTTGTTTCTGTTCTCAGGATAATCAGCAAAATGCATTAAGCTCCGGTGACCGAAGGTCGCAGGCTCCAGCCCGAGATCCAAACTCGGGACTGCCACGCCGGGAGGTTTCCAACCCCTCCGATCAGGCACCGTGAGCTTATCTGCCCTGCGGTCCGATTGCCGCTGGTAATCATAGGGGGGAAAACCAGGGGATGCCTGGGTGCCGCGCGTTGCTGCCTGGAAAAATTCCGTGAAGTCCATTTCTGTGGGTGCTGTCATGCGAGGAGAAGGAAGGCTAGTGTAGTGTTTCACAAATAAGGGATCATAAGGTTTCGGCGTTTTCCGCTTCCATTTTCTGGCGGGCGCGCTTGATCTTCGCGAGAATTTCCGCGCCCTTTGCCTTCCAAACATAACGCGTGGGAGCAAGGTTGCGCT
>CAIYQA010000201.1 GCA_903928175.1 uncultured Spartobacteria bacterium
TAACGACGCTCACCCCAACGGGGTGGCAGAGCTTTGGGAATCCAGCATCGCCGGATTTCTGCGACCCCTCCGGGGTCAATCCGTTGTTCTGCTAAACCGGGGGTATCGCAAAGCTCAACCCCCGGCTATTCGCTGTAAACCCTTGCTTCGGGTTACAGAATGAATTGGCATACGCACCCCCCTATAACACACCCTTTGCGTTCTTTGGATCCTTGCGCGAGAGCTTTAAAAAACTGCGGTAATCTGCGAAAGATCCCTCGCAAAACCTCGGGCTCCGCATCCAGACTTCGCTGCGCTTCGTATGAATAAACTGCGACGCAGTAAGGCGGTCTGCGGTTAACCTCTTCCCCTTTGCGCTTGCCCTCGTTGCGGGCGATTCTATTCTGGAGCGGATCGTTACCCACACATGGCACAAGTTTCTCTCAAAAATGTTTCCGGGTTTTCCACGGACGGTGGCGCGGTCCGGGAGTTCACTCTCGAAGTGCGCGACCGCGAATTCGTGGTGCTCGTCGGCCCTCCGGGTTGTGGCAGCTCGACCGTGCTCCGGTTGATCGCAGGCCTGGACCCGGTCTCCGGAGGCGAAATCACGCTGGGCAACCGGCCCGTGAACGCGCTCTCTCCGCTGGCGCGCGAAGTGGCGATGGTTTTTACCCATGCGGCGCTCTTTCCCCAATGGACGGCTTATGCAAACATCGCCTTCGGTTTGAAGGGCCGCCATTTTCCCAAGTCCGAAATGGAAAAGCGGGTGCGCGAGGCGGCGGGCGTCGTGGGAATCGCCGAGGCGCTGGAGCGCAAGCCGGAAGCGCTCACGCCGGTGGAAAAACTCAAAGTGGCGCTGGCGCGCGCGATCGTGGGCCAGCCGAAGGTAATCCTGGTGAATCATCCGCTTGCCGCCTGGGAACCCGCCGCGCAGGCTGGGATGCGCGCGGAGTTGGTGAAACTCCAGGAACGGCTCCAGACCACCCTCCTTTACGCAACGCACGACCCGCTGGAAGCGCTCGCGTTGGGCCAACGGATCGCCGTGATGCGCGAAGGCGTGCTTGAGCAATGCGATACTGCGATCTACGACCGGCCTGCCGATCTTTTTGTGGCGGGATTCCTCGGCCGGCCGCCGATGAATTTGCTCGCGGGGCGGCTCCGCACGGCACCCGACGGGCTGCTCTTCAAAGAAACCGGCGGCACAGTCGAGGTGAAGCTCCCGGGCTTGATCGCAGGCAAAGACGGCGTGGGCACGGAGGTGGTGCTCGGCATCCGGCCCGAAGACATCCATGTGGTGCCCACTGCGGAAACCAAAACGCGCGGGGTGCGCTGCCAGGGAATCATTGATCACGTGGAATCCACGGGAGCGGACATTTTTTATTCCGTTCAGACCGGCGCCCACACGCTTCTCATCCGGAGCAACGCGGGCGGGGAGGCCGGAAGCGCGGGACGCCGCATGCAATTCGACATCGACCCGGAAAAGGTGCATCTTTTTGACGCGACAACATCGGCCCGGATTTAGGAGAAAGCGTTGCGAAATCTGTGGACTCTTCTTCTTTGATCAGCCTTCTTCTTTGATCAGCCCATGAGCGAAAAACCTGCATCTTTCATTCTCCTGCTTTCCAAGGGGATTCTGCTCGACCGCCCCATGCGGCGGAGGGTTTTGTTCTGGATCGTCGTGGCGAATTTGGGCTTGCTGGGAACGGGGGCGCTGCTGCTGGATGCCTGGCTCTCAGAGCATCCCGTTTTGTTCCTCCTTTTTTGGGGGGCGTGCCTCTGGCTCACGCTCACTTCCCTGTTGCTCGCGATCTATGACCTGCTCGCGATTCGCCGCGAAGCCGCCCGCGAACGCCAGCGGCTCAAAGGGCGCGTGTTCGGAACGGATCAACCGGGAGGCCACCCCCTATGATCCGCACCCGCGAAATCATGATCTCGCAGGAAATGGCGACCCTCGCTCCCTACGCGCAGAAGTCCGGCGAATCCGCCGGGCGCAGGCACCCCGAGCCGCCGCACGCATTTCGCACGGAATACCAGCGCGACTACGCGCGGATCATTCATTCGCGCGCCTTCCGGCGGCTGGAATACAAAACGCAGGTGTTCCTCAATGGCACGGGGGATCATTTGCGCACCCGGCTGACGCACACGATGGAGGTGGTTTCCATATCCCGCTGCATCGCCCGCGCGCTGGGGCTCAACGAGGATCTCGTGGAAGCCATTGCGCTGGCGCACGATCTCGGCCACGCCCCGTTCGGCCATTCCGGCGAGGAGGCGCTGAACGAGCAGATGCGCGACCACGGCGGTTTCGATCACAACGAGCAGAGCCTGCGCATCGTGGAGCGCATCGAGAAAAAATACCCGCACATTGACGGCCTGAACCTCACCTTCGAACTGCTCGAAGGGCTGCAAAAGCATCGGGAAATCTATCAGCCGCCGCCGGGCAGTGACGCGCTCTGTTACCTGAACCCGTCATTGGAAGCACAGATCGCCAATCTCGCCGACGAGATCGCCTATTACAGCCACGATTTGGATGACGGCCTGGATTGCCACTTGATTCACCCGATCCAACTCGAACAACTTGAGGTCTGGCAGGAATCGTACGAAGACGTGAAGCGCCGTTATCCCGAAATCGAAGGCCGGGAACTCAACGCGTACGTGATCCGGTGCATCATCGATCGGGAAGTGGAGGATGTCATCGTCACCAGCGCCCAACGCATTGCCGCGGCGAAGGTTCAAAGCGTGGAAGAGGTGCGGCGGCAACCCGCAGCGCTCATCGGCTATAGCGAACGGCTTTGCGCCGCCAACCGCGCCTTGCGCACGTTCCTGTACGCGAATTTGTATTATCACCCCGATGTCGATCAGGTAAACCGCCGCGCGTGCGAAATGCTCCACCGGGTGTTCGCCGCCTACCTGGAAAATCCGAACCTGCTGGGGGCCAACACCGTGGGTCGAATGGAAGCCGACGGGCTGCATCGCACGGTGTGTGATTACCTTTCCGGAATGACCGACCGCTATTTGCTCGATGAATACAAGCGGCTCTTCGGCGCTTGATCCCCGGTATCCCCGGGCGTAATCTTTGCCCGGTCCCCCCCACGCTCATGACTCCCATCCTCAAAACCGCTTTACTCTCTGCTGTGCTTTTCGCGCTCCCCTGCCTCCCGGCCCAAGCCGCATTCTGGCGCTGCGAACTCCCCGGCGGCATTTTTACGGTGAGCCTTCCGACGATTTCCTCGGTCAGCACCCATGAATATGTGGTGGACGGGGCGGTGCGCGTTACCGAACTCACCGTCGGGACCAATAGCGCGGTGGTCGCCCGGTTTTATTATTTGGAACCGATGGTTCCCAAATCGCCCATCAGCCTCGGGCAATCGCTGATCGACAAGGCGCAGGAGAAGCTCCAGGAAGGGGCAACCCGGACGGAAACGGAGGCGATCTGGCAAAAGGTGGTGAAAAACTACCCCCTCACCACCCATGCACACACGGTGGAATACCGGCTCGAAAGCCTGGACCAAGTGAACCAGGTGCAAAAGAGCCTGGAAGATGCCTGGCGCGCCAACAAAGAGACGCTCCTCAAAATTCCCTCCAGCGATAGTTCCACGGATTCCGCGAACTGATCCGATGCAATCCGGGGAGGATTACCCTTTTTTGCGGATGCGCCGGGCGAGCGATCCGCCCGCGCTCAGGCCGCCGATCAAGAGCATGCCGAGCGTCGCATTGGGTTCAGGGGCGAGGCCAATCGGGGTTTCCTGTGTTCCATTGATCGCCTCAAAAATCACGCCAGGCAGCGGGCCATCGGTCTGCGTATTGAAGACTTGAACCCGCGAGGTATAGTTGTCGCCCTCAAAGCCGCTGCTGCTGGAATTTTTGAAGACCACGGACGACCAGGAGGTTCCGGGAGTGGCAAAGAAATTGATGAAAGCGAAAGGCTCGTTGGAATCCTTTTGATAGAATGAACCCGCGTTCGGGTTCCCGTCATAGGTTTTCGGCAAGGCCTTGAGGAGGTTGGCGGTGGTGAATTGGGCCAGCAATGTGCCGGTTCCGTTCTCGCCGCTATAGAAGTCGAGGACGTTGGAGGCATCCCCCGCCGACCACCACATGCCGAAATAACCGCTCGAGCTGTTGAGATTCAAGATGGTTTGGCTCACCGAGCCGAGCCCCTCGACGGCGTAATTGGTATTTGCTGCGCCGCCGTATTGATCCGCCTTGAGAACATTGAGCTTGTCGAAAGTGCCCACCCCGTCCCACGTCACGTTGGTATGGATGCCCGTGGAAAGGTTGTCGAAGGTGAACGTGGACGCATTAACCACGCTCGAACTCTCGGCTCCCGGCTTCTCGGCATAAGTCACGATCACCGTCGCCCGTGCCTGTGCCAAAGACAAGACGGAGAGAAATCCGAGGGTAAGTGCCGCTCTGTAGGTTTTCATAACGGCCCTCAGTGTAGGGCATTCGCATAATTACGCAATACGCATATGTGCGTAGTATCGGGGCAATCGGGTAGGAGGCGGGGTTGCCCCCGCCGTCCTCCCACACCACCGGGCGTACGGTTCCGTACCACGGCGGTTCACGAAGAGGCGCGTTATGCGCGAACGTGGATCGTTTGAAGCAGTGAGATGAGGCCCATGCGGGCGAA
>CAIYQA010000202.1 GCA_903928175.1 uncultured Spartobacteria bacterium
AAACTATTTTGCCGACCCGCAGGTCGGACTTTTGAAACTCGTCTATGGTCATCAAGGGTGATTATAATATAAAAATTGGGCGGGTACAATAAATCTTGTACCCGCCCAGGTTCTGCTTAGGCCGTAACCAAAGCAGGAGTTGATTGCTGCTGTTGCGTGAAAACGGTCTGTCGCAGCAGTGGAAATCCCTTCGCTCCAATGCCGGAAAAAGCCATCCCGACAATTGCGGGCCATGGAATTCCAGTCGGCGGCTGCTCCGACGTGGTACTCCCATTGAGAATGCGGTATGCATCAAGTTGCCCATACCACTCCGGGCAATTCGGGATTGCCGCCTCGCCGCGGAGTAAATTCTCATCCGTCGGAATTGGCAACCCTTTACGCTTGAGCTCCGCAATGCGATACAGCTTCAGGACTCCGCTCAAATCGAGCATTAAATCATTATTTGTCTCGATCATCGCGTTTCCCCGTTTGTTTTCCTGAATCACGAGACCGGCCCTGCAACCATGGGTCGATCTCGCATATTTGCTGAACTGCGTTGAATCAGAGATGCCAGTCACTGCCATGAACCGCTTTTCTCCGACGTGAATCGAAAAAATACTGGCCTTGGCATAATCTTCCGCTGCCACGGTGAAGAAATCCCTTGCCCGCTCGTAGACCGCGTCAAGGGCGACGAAAGCCCATTTCGCGATTGTCGTGTGCGCCCATTGGAATTCCTGCATCGCGTCAACGAAGCAGTGGGGTTCCAGTGCGTTCCCGCATGGCTTATCCCAGCGCTTTGCTGAAAACTCAAGAATGGTTTTGAGAAATTTGTTGTCAGTCAGCCCAAGCGCGACTGCCACTGCCATCGGCCCTTCCTTAAACATATTCCGGGAAAACTGCTCCCGATCCAGCTCGGAGAAGTGCGCCGCAAAGCGTGTGGTCATCCACTCGGAAACGATCTCTCCCCACGATGTCCCTGCCGAAGGAGTGACACCGTCGAAGTATCCCGAATACGAATAGATGAGCTCGAACAGCATGAACGTCCATGTATGGATTTTGTCTTCTTCCGTACAGGACTCGTTCATCTTCTTCACCAAGCTTGGAAATTCAAACGGGCCACCGCCGAGATGGAGGTCCCTGGAAGTTGTCAAAGACAGAAGCCTTTCAAAATCCCAGTCCCGATCGATCCCCAACTTTTTAGCGAGCAGAGAAACAGCGCTCTCTCCCTTCTTTCTCCCTTGATCGGTAGTGGGATGCTCATCAAACGGTCCACCAAACCGGCCGATAAAAATACATCCGGCCTTCTCCCACTGTTCGCGAGTCGTTCCTACGGGAAGTTTATTCCAGTAGACAAGACTTGCGTCTGAGACTCCGGGAAACTGCTCTTCTGCAGACTTCCAATGACCACTCATGAGCGCAAAGAGGCAAAGCCTCTCTTCGAAATGCGCTCTCGGATGCGTTACTATCACACGACGCTTTTGCATAATTCCTCCGAGCAACAGCTCATTGTTGATATTCAATTGTGGTTTACCGGCGTAAAACACGCCGAAAATACTTCCTA
>CAIYQA010000203.1 GCA_903928175.1 uncultured Spartobacteria bacterium
CACCCACACCGACACCCACACCGACACCCACACCGACACCCACACCGACACCCACACCCACACCCAATAAACCTCCCACGATAAGTCTGACCAGCCCCGCCAACGGAGCGAGCTTCACCGCACCCGCTACCGTCACCGTGGCGGCGACAGCCAGCGACAGCGACGGCTCGATCAGTAAAGTCGAATTCTACAACGGCTCCAGCCTGATCGCGACCCTCACGGCAAGCCCCTACAGCGTCACCTTCACGGGAGTGCAGCGGGGGAGCTACACCGTCACAGCCAAGGCCTATGACAACAAGGGCGCGTCAACCACGAGCGCGCCGATCACCGCGAGCGTCAACTAGTCCTCTCTCCAGACAAATCTATGCGAATCCAAGACTGTCAAATCCTTGAACTCCCAAAGATCTCGGACCCGCGCGGCAACCTCACGTTTGTGGAGGGATGCAAACACGTCTCCTTCGGCATCAACCGGGTTTTTTATCTCTATGATGTTCCCGGAGGTGCGGATCGCGGCGGGCACGCGCTAAAGACATGTCACCAGTTTCTGATCGCCATTTCGGGTAGTTTCGATGTGATTCTCTATGACGGGCGCGACACCCGGCGCATCCACCTCAACCGCTCTTACAACGGCCTCTATCTCCCGCCGATGATCTGGCGCGAAATGGATAACTTTTCCTCCGGTTCGGTCTGCCTGGTGCTGGCTTCGGAGCCGTATCGGGAAGCGGATTACTTCCGCGATTACAACAGCTATCTCAAAGCGATTTCCGAGACCGCATCATGAAAGTTCCCTTCGTCGATTTTGCCTCGCCCTACGCCGAACTCAAGGATGCACTGGATGCGGCATACCACCGTTTTATGGAGTCCTTCTGGTATGTGCTCGGCGCGGAAGTGGAGGCGTTTGAACAGGAATTTGCACACTACTGCGGCTCGAAACATTGCATCGGCGTGGGCAACGGTTTGGATGCGCTCCACCTGATTTTGCGTGCTTACAACATTGGCCCCGGGGATGAAGTCCTGGTCCCCTCCAACACTTACATCGCCACCTGGCTGGCGGTCTCCTACGCCGGAGCCCGGCCCATCCCCGTCGAGCCCGACTCGCGCACCCATAACCTCGACCCGGCGCGTATCGCAGCGGCGATCACACCGCGCACCAAGGCCATTATGGCCGTCCACCTGTACGGGCTCCCGGCGGACATGGACCCGATTTTGGAAATTGCGCGCGCCCACGGCCTGAAGGTGATCGAGGACGCCGCCCAAGCCCAGGGAGCGCGCTACAAGGGTCGGCGCACGGGGGCATTGGGTGATGCGGCCGGGCACAGCTTTTACCCAACCAAAAATCTCGGGGCCTTGGGGGATGCGGGAGCCGTCACCACAGACGATCCCGATCTGGCCGAACGCATCCGCACGTTGCGCAACTATGGTTCCAAAAAGCGGTACTACAATGACTTCAAGGGAATCAACTCCCGGTTGGACGAGCTGCAAGCCGCGTTCCTGCGCATCAAGCTCACCAAGCTCGACGAGTGGAACGCGCGCCGCCAGGTCCTGGCCAACCGATATTTGGAAGCCCTGGCAGATGAGCAAGCGTTGGAACTGCCTTGCGTGCCCCACTGGGCCGAGCCGGTATGGCATCTTTTTGTGGTGCGCTGCGCTCAGCGCGATCTGTTCCAAAAGAGGCTGGAAACCCTGGGCGTTCAAACCCTCATCCATTACCCCGTCCCTCCGCACCTGAGCGGCGCTTACGCGGACGCGCAACTGCCGTTGGGTTGTCTGCCCATCGCCGAAGCCTTGGCCGCCACGGTATTAAGCCTGCCGCTCGGGCCTCATACCCGCCCGGAGCAAGCGGATTACGTGGCCTCGATGGCGCGAAAAGCGTTGTCCGAATTCTAGCGCCCGTATGGTCAGCCAAATCCTATCGACCGGTTCTTACTTGCCGGAACGCGTGGTTAAAAACGCGGACCTGACGCAATTTTCCGCCAGGGTCATCCATCACATCGCCCTCAAGACCGGCGTTCTGGAACGGCGACGCGCGGAAGATCACCAAGCCACCTCCGATCTCGCTGTGAACGCAGCCATGCGGTGCCTCTGCCAGGCCGGGATCGATGCGACGGATCTCGATGGCATCCTCCTGGCCACCTCCACCCCCGACCAGCCGATGCCCGCCACCAGCGCCATCGTGCAAGCGAGGATCGGCGCCCGGAATGCCTTCGCCTTTGATGTCAATGCCGCCTGCACGGGGTCCATTGTTGCCATGCGGATCGCCGATACCATGCTCCGCGCCGGGGCTGCCCGACGCATCCTTGTCCTCGCTTCCGAGGTTCTCACACGGTTTCAAGATCCGGGTGATTTTTCAACCTACCCGTATTTCGGCGACGGCGCAGGGGCGGTATTACTGGAAGCTACTGATCGCCCCCATAAGCCGTTTTTGGCCCAGGCCATCCTGCACACGGACGGCTGGGGAGCCGATTTGATCCGGATTCTCGCCGGGGGAAGCCGCGCCCCGTTCTCCCAATTTCAGGACCCGCGCCTTCAGTATTTGCAGATGACGGGGAGGCCCGTGTTCGAGTTCGCCATTGCCAAAGGCACAGAGCTTATCGAGGAGCTTTGCCAGGCAAGCCAGCTCAACAAATGCACCCTGCGCCATCTGGTGCTGCATCAGGCCAACCGGCATATCATCTCTAAAATCGCACAAAATTCCGGGATTCCAGAGGAGCGCTTCATGATCAATCTGGACCGCTACGGCAACACGGGCGCCGCCTCCCCATTGATCGCCTTTGACGAATTGCTGGAATGCCTCCCGGGACACCAACTGGAGGGGCCCGCTTTCATCATCGGATTCGGCGCAGGGTTAACCTGGGGCGGACTCTCCCTGGCTCTTCCCCAGCCATCCACCCTATGAGCGACTCGCATAAGGATTCTTATGGGCAGATCATCAAATCGACAGCCTTGATCGGGGGCACGCAAGTTTTGAACATCCTGATCGGGATTGTCCGCGTCAAAATCCTCGCCCTGTTCCTAGGCCCCGTCGGCATCGGCCTGGCGGGGATGTATCAAGCCGCAACCGCGATGATCGGCACCTTGACCGGGCTCGGCATTGGTCCCGCAGGCGTGCGGCAAATCGCCGAAGCGGCGGCTTCCGGGGATGAATTGCGCGTGGCGAGAACGGTGGTGCTCCTGAAGCGCGCGGCCTGGATTTCAGGATTGCTGGGAACAATCCTCGTCGTGGTTTTTGCGAAACCGCTGACCATCGCCACCTTTGGCAACGACCATTACACCGGCGGCGTGGCGCTGGTCTCGCTGACCCTGCTCTTCGGAAGCATCTCCACGGGGCAGACCTCGCTGCTCCAAGGCATGCGCAGGTTAAAGGAGCTTGCGGCCTGCAATCTCCTGGGTTCGCTCTTCGGCACCGTGGCGAGCATCGGCTTGGTCTATTGGCTGCGAGACCGCGGGGTGGCGCCCTTCCTGGTGACGGTCGCCGGTTTCAGTATCCTGACCTCCTGGTGGTATGCGCGCAAAGTCGTCTATCGCACGATCCATCTCCCCTGGAAGGAAACCTTCCGGGAAGCCCGGCCGTTGCTGGGCATGGGCGCTTCCTTTCTCGCGCTGGGTTTGCTTGCTGCGGGAGTTTCCTATGTGATCCGCATTCTCGTCATCCACGATCTCGGGATGTACGCCATCGGCCTCTACACCGCCGCCTCGAATATTTCCCTGCTTTATGTTGGCGTGGTGATCAACGCGATGGGGGCGGATTTTTACCCGCGCCTGACCTCCGTCGCAAACAACCACACGGCGGTCAACCGGCTCGTCAACCAGCAGGCGGAGATGGGGATTTTGATGGCGCTGCCAGGGCTGCTTGCAACGCTCCTGCTCGCCCCGTGGGTGATGCGCATTTTTTACTCCGGGGAATTTGTGGCCGCGGCGGGCCTGATCCGCTGGCAAATTCTCGGCATGGGTCTGCGCGTAGCCTGCTGGCCTCTCTCCTACATTCTCCTGGCCAAGGGATTGGGCAAAACGATGGTGATCCTGGAAACCATCTCCTCCGTGATGGAGATCGGCATGATCTATGTATTCATGCGCATCTGGGGTCTGGAAGGGTGCGGCATTGGCCGCCTGCTCTTCATGGGATTCGCCACGTTTTGCATGTCGGTGGTCGGGTACAAAATCACCGGGTTCACCTGGTCGGGCGATTCCAAAAATGTCCTGTTCGCCAGCATCGGCTTTACCACTGCCATCATGCTGGCGGTTGGATTCAAGTCGCCCCGCCTCGGTCTCGCGGTCGGAGGCGCGCTGACAGTGGCCGCCTCCTTCTGGTGCCTTTCCAAGCTGAACCGAGCCTTGGGAGCCGACCTGCTTTCGATTGTGCGGTGGCGTCTTTTTCCGCGTCCCAAAATGGAGACGTAGTCCGGCTTTCCCTCGCCCCGCTCTCAGGACACTTTGCCACATGCGCAGCCCCGGAGAAAAGCGATAGATCAAGCAGGACACTACCCGGATCATCGCTCCGCCAACTCTTTACTTTTATGCTCCATTTCTTTTCCGCCCCGCAAAAGCAATCCCCCGTTCGCAAACTGGGCCTTCTCGGCCTGCTGTTTTCCGTGCTGATGGTTTTCAGCGGCTGCCAAACTCCAAAAACCATCGCCATTACCGAACACTCGATCAGCCCGACGCGGGGATGCCTCGCCCCCGGCGATGTGGTCCGCCTTTCCTTTTCCGGAGCCTCCGAGTTCAATCAGATCCAGAAAGTGCGCTCGGACGGGCGGATCAGCCTGCCGATGGTCGGGGAGATTGTTGCGGATGGGAAAAGACCCGGCGATCTGCAACGCGAGCTCACCACGATTTACAAGCCGCAACTGCGCAACAGCGAAGTCGTGGTCGCCGTGGAGAGCAGTTCCATCCCGGTGTATGTCTCGGGGTGCGTGAACAAGCCGGGCAAAGTGGTGATCGACCGCCCCACCACTGTTCTGGAAGCCATCATGGAGGCTGGCGGATTCCAAGCCGGTTACGCGAATCCCAAAAAAGTGATCCTCCTGCGCAACGCGAATGGCAAACACCAGCCCTGCACGCTGGACTTGAGCGCCGCCTTGAAAGGCAGGGCGATGGAGGCGACCTACGTCAACGCCTATGACGTGATCTTTGTCCCGGAAAGCATCTTCTAGTGTAGTGTACACGAAATAGGTAGTCGCTACTTACCATTGATGTAAGATGACGGGCATGCCTCGCCCCATCATTGCCCTCGAACTCGACAGCATCCAACGCAACGCCCTGAATCGGATCGTCCGAGCG